>JACRCG010000079.1 GCA_016219145.1 Deltaproteobacteria bacterium
CCCGTTATCGTCGGCGGCCGTTACGGTCTGGGTTCCAAGGAGTTTACTCCCGCCATGGCCAAGTCAGTTCTGGATAACCTCAAAAAAGCCAAGCCGAGAAATCATTTTGTTGTCGGCATCAAAGAGGACGTCACCAATTGCAGTCTGGAATATACGCCATCCTTCCGCAACGCCATGGACGGCACTTACGAAGCCATGTTCTTTGGGTTAGGTTCCGACGGCACCGTCGGCGCCAACAAGAACACCATCAAGATCATCGGTGAAACCACCAAGAACTTCGCCCAGGCCTACTTCGTCTACGACTCCAAGAAAGCCGGCACCATCACCATTTCGCATCTGCGTTTCGGCAAAAAGGCTATCACTGCCCCATACCTGATCGACCACGCCGATTTTATCGCCTGCCATAACTTCTCCTTCCTGGAGAAATACGACATGCTCTCCAAAGCCAAGCCGGGCGCCACCTTCCTGCTCTGTTCCCCCTTCGAACATGGCGAAGTCTGGGACAAAATGCCCAAGGAAGTCCAGCAGCAGATCATCGATAAAAAACTGAAATTTTACGTCATCAACGCCATCAAGCTGGGTGAAGAGCTGGGTCTGGGCGCCCGCATCAACGTTATCATGCAGACCGCCTTCTTCAAGATCTCCAATATAATTCCGCTGAACACCGCGCTCAAAGAGATCAAAGACGCCATCAAGAAGAGCTACGGCAAATCAGGCGACAAGGTCGTTGCCATGAACAACGCCGCCGTTGACGAAGCGCTCAAGAATATCTACGAAGTCAAGGTTCCGGCCAAGGCTACCAGCAAACTCAAGATGCCGCCGGCTGTTGCCAAAACTGCCCCGAAATTCGTCCAGGACGTCACCGGACAGATTATCGCCGGTTTCGGCGACGACCTGGCCGTGTCCCTCATGCCTGCAGACGGCACTTTTCCGACGGCCACATCACAATACGAGAAACGTAATATCGCTGTCGACATCCCGGTCTGGGACGAAGCAGTCTGCATCCAGTGCGGCATCTGCTCCTTCGTCTGTCCGCATGCTGTCATCCGTATGAAGGCCTACGACGGTAAACTGCTCAAAGGCGCTCCCAAGACCTTTAAATCGACTGACTGCAAGCTGCCTGAATTCAAGGGTCTTAAATACACCCTGCAGGTTGCTCCGGAAGATTGTACCGGTTGTGGCGCTTGCGTCTACAACTGCCCGGCCAAGAGCAAGGAAGACCCCAGCCACAAGGCCATCAACATGCAGTTCCAGCCGCCTCTGCGTGCTGCCGAAGCTGCCAATTGGGACTTTTTCCTGTCACTGCCCGATATGGATGCTACCAAGCTCAAGCTGGACACTCTGCGCGGCAGTCAGCTGGTCCGCCCGATCTTCGAATTCTCCGGAGCTTGCGCCGGTTGTGGCGAGACACCGTACCTGAAACTGCTCTCCCAGCTGTTCGGCGACCGGGCCATGATCGCAAATGCTACCGGCTGTACCTCCATCTACGGCGGCAACCTCCCCACCACACCGTGGGCCAAGCGTGCCGACGGCCGTGGACCAGCCTGGTCCAACTCCCTGTTCGAAGACAACGCAGAATTTGGTTACGGTATGCGTCTGGCGGTGGATAAATTCACCGAATCAGCTCGCGAACTGGCCGCAGAACTCGCTGACAAAGGAGCCAAGACCCTCCAGACGTTGCTGAAAGATATTCTGGCCGCTGATCAGTCCGACCAGACCGGTATTGAAAATCAGCGCGAGCGCGTTGTAGCCCTCAAGAAGGCGCTTAAGGCCAGCAAGGATAAGGCAGCCGCACAGCTGCTGCCGCTGGCTGATTATCTCGTGAAAAAATCGGTCTGGTGCGTCGGCGGCGACGGCTGGGCCTACGACATCGGCTACGGCGGTCTCGACCACGTTATCGCCTCCGGCAAGAACGTCAACCTGCTGGTTCTGGATACGGAAGTCTACTCCAATACCGGCGGCCAGGCCTCCAAAGCCACTCCGACCGGTGCGGTAGCACAGTTCGCCGCCGGCGGCAAAGCGATGGCCAAGAAGGATCTTGGCATGATGGCCATGGCCTACGGTAACGTCTACGTAGCCAATGTTTCTCTGGCCAACCCGGGGCAGGTTGTCAAGGCCTTCATTGAGGCCGAAGCCTATGACGGTCCGTCTCTTATTGTAGCTTATTCGCACTGCATCGCCCACGGCATCGACATGACCAAGGGCGTGGACGAAAACAAAAAAGCCGTGTCTTGCGGCTACTGGCCGCTGTACCGCTACAATCCGGCCCTGGCCCTCGAAGGCAAGAATCCGCTGCAGCTGGACAGCAAGTCCCCGACCACCTCTTTCGAGGACTACGCCTACGGCGAAAATCGCTACAAGGTTCTGCAGAAGTCGAATCCGGAAGGTGCTGCTGTACTGATGAAGAAAGCGACCGCCTGGACCGCCAGCCGTTTCGAGTACTACCAGAAACTGGCAGCCTTGACGTACGAAAAGAAGTAACCTGCCACTCGAACAGGAAACGATGCCACTCGGCCCCGCAGAGCAATCTGCGGGGCTTTTTAAACTTCAAGAATACGAGGTTGATCATGCTGGATTCAAATAACGACCTGGGCGCGGCGCTTTTCAAAACCTGGACGGAAAAACAACGGAGCGATGAGATTGAAAAGCTGGTGCATGGATTCCGCAACGGAATTCCGGTCGGAATCTTGTGCAAGATGTCGGAGACAATCGCAGGCGACCGGAAAAAAGCCCGGAAATATCTCAGGCAATTTCTGAGCGCGGAAGAACGCAAGTCCGCTGTCGAAGCTGCCAGCGAGGCAATGAATCCTCTGGTGAAATCATTTCTGTTGTAGCGTATGGAGCGTGGAATGCAGAAGATATTTATAGCGGGATGCGGTTACATAGGGGAAAGGATAGCCAGATCCTGCCGGGATTCCGGCACAGATCCCGTCTGTCTGGTAAGGTCGGCCGAGCATGGAACCCGTCTGGCTGCGGCTGGTTACAAGGTAATTGTTTCCACTCTTGACGATGTAGCCTCGCTGCCGCAGCTCGATTTGACAGAAAGCACCGTTTTCTATCTTGTTCCGCCGCCGGGGGGCGGGGTCATTGACACCCGCGCCCGCGCTTTCATCGATACAGTTCTGTCCCGCTCCGCGCCGGCAAAAATCATCTATATGAGCGCTACGTCGGTTTACAGCGAGACTCATGGAGGGGTTGTAACGGAGGAATCGCCGGCTATTCCGGCATCGGCGATGGGTAAGCGACGCCTGGATGCAGAGTCGGCTTTCATGGAATATGGCCGGAGATGCAACGTGCCGGTTGTTGTACTCCGGGTCAGCGGCATCTACGGCCCGGGCCGCCTGCCGCTGATGCAGATCAGCCAGGGGCAGCCTCTGTTGCGGGAGGAGGAGTCCGGCCCAAGTAACCGTATCCACGCCGATGATCTGGCGACCGCATGTCTGGCAGCCGGACGGTACGGAGAAAATGGCGACATAATTAATGTCAGCGACGGGAACCCATCCAGCATGACGGCCTACTTCAACGCCTGTGCCGATGTACTAAGACTGCAACGTCAGCCTCAGGTAACACTGGCAGAGGCAGCCCGGGTCATGTCGCCGCTGATGTTCTCATATGTGAGTGAATCGCGGATTGTGGACAACTCCCGGATGTTGGAGCGTCTGAAAGTGGCACTGCGATATCCTTCCATGCTGGAAGGTCTGAAGGCGTCTGTCGATTGACGCGCAACGGTACTTATCCAGTCAGCTTTGCCTCTCGAAAAGAGCTGAAAGTTCACCTACCAAAATAGTAAAGTTAGTGTATTTTTATATGTAATAATAAACGGTTACATGATTTTTCGGCTTGCAATATGTTTCCGGTTCTGCTACGGTGTAGTCAGATAATAAATTGGCGAGGGTCCCAAAAAAGCCCTCATTTGCCCTGGTAACTTCCCCTCCTAGTTGCCAGGGTGTTTTTTTGTTTCGGCGCTCCAGTCCAGCAAGGTTCGTACTCGTTCAACCGCTGGCGGGTGGGAATAATAAAAGGCAGCGTAGAAAGGATGCGGGAACAGATTTGACAGGTTTTCAACAGAGAGTTTGACCATCGCCGAGGCCAGATCCTGCGGTCTCCCGGTCAAATCGGATGCGAAACGGTCGGCCTCCCATTCGTGGCAACGCGAACGCCAGGCCGAAAAAGGACCAAGCGGGAACAATGCCAACGATGCAATAAAACCGAGCACGACCATTTTAGCCGGCAGTGAAATATCTCCAGGCAGTCCCAGAAGCCCCGGCAGGCCGGGCCAGCTCAGCAGCTGGAAACTGATCCACGATCCGGCCAACGCCATGATCTCCGCCCACAATAAACGCTTCC
>JACRCG010000081.1 GCA_016219145.1 Deltaproteobacteria bacterium
GCAGCTGAATCATGCTATTCCCACTCGCTATATGGTGTGTTGGTGGTAGGGCTTATCTTGTCGGAGCCGCTTTTGACGCTGTAAACTTTCCCAGGATCAGTTCCGCCGGATGTAGAGCCGGTTGAACCACTGACTCCAGGAGAGGCGGGAATCACCTGAGGTGGAGGATCAACCGTCTTCCAGTCAGTGTTATTATTGGTGAATGGGTCTTTGGGAATTTCCCGCAGGTACCCCTTTTCCTTCAACTCAAGAATAGAGTCCGGATATTTGCCTCTGTCTGCGTGAAACTGGTCAATGACCGACTTGAAATTATAAAGATTCTCGCGCAAAACGGCTTCTCTGGCCCTGATGATACCCCACTGATAATTCGGAACGGCAATAGCCGCCAGAATACCGATGATTGATACAACGATCATCAGTTCAATCAGCGTAAAACCACGACGGTCAAGTCTTCTCTTGAAAGAGAAACGACCCTCCACGGCACTTCCGCTCAAAGGGCTACCATTCACTGTATTTAGTTTTTCCATCAAGCGCGGTTCCTTCACTCATCGAGTAGACGTCAAATACATCCTCTTTGCCCCAGATGGTAGAATCAGGCTTATCTGTCGAAGAGCGCAGATTCCACCCCCACATCTCATCACTGTCGTTTTCAGGCGGATGAAACGGATCATAGAGTTTGCGGCGCAAGAATTTGATTTTCCCAGCTTTGGCATCGCCAAATTCACGCCCGTCCAGCAGTTCCTGTAAATCCTTCGGATAACCGAACCCGGTTTTCAAGGGCCCGGCCGGCATTTTATCGAATTTTTTCTTGTATTCATCAATGGCAGCTCTGATTGTGCGCAGGTTGCGCCGCAATTCGACCTCTTTTGTACGCTGGGCCGTCATGCGGGCTAAAGGCAGCACTCCGGCCGCCAGAATGCCAAGAATCGTGATTGTCACGATCAGCTCTATCAGCGAAAGCCCGCTGCGGGCCTTTAGTCTATCAAACATATCATCCCGGCGTATTCCGACATCAAGGTACAGGCTTCTTCAATTCCCATGTAAACGTCCATTCGCTGTACTGCTTTTTATCATCAAGCATCTTTGAATCGTAAATCGACTGGAAGCTTTTTCTAAATGGCTCTTCACTGCTTTCGCTGACTACACCTGCAAAACGGGTAGTGTCGCCGGTCGGTTTGACAATCTGCCACTGGCTGTTTGTCAAGGGGTCAATGGCCGCCGACGGCCTGAGGCGGAATTTTCTGGCGACACCGTTCACGCAGGCTTCATCCCTGCCGGATACCAGATCATCCAGAATCGTCCCTTTGGGAGTGTTTACAGTCCACAAAAACTGGTTCACCGTATTTTGCGTCAGGATGGCATTCTTGCAGAGCAGCTTCTGATAAACCAGCTCGGCCACCTGATCCCCCCTGAAGATCATTTCCTCTTCAAGTTCCCGCTGCTTGACGCTCTTCCAGGACTGCCCGACCATACCAAGCATGATTCCCATGACCATCACAATTGTCAGAGCCAAAATGTAGGTGAATCCATTTTGATTCGATACTATCCTCATTACCGGATATCAACCGCCGTACTGAATGGCAGGATAGAGAGCGCCGCCCCGTTTACTCCGCTGAATCCGACGCTTTTGAAGGCAAAACCGGCCGGCCCCTGATTTTTGGCCCTGAACATGGCCGAAACAAGCGAACCGCCGCCGGACACACCGCCACTTCCAGCTGTGCGCGCCAGGCTGACCGTTACAGCCCCGCCAGCCGGCTCAGCCTTGCTGCTGAAGTTGGTTGCCTTGCCGTCCTTCTTCATGAATGATCCCTCCGCCATCGACACAAACTCGACAAAAACCGGATCGTAGGAAAGAACAAAGGGGGCATTGGCCAGATCATTTACTCCATTAACGTTGACATCAATCCTGAACTGCTGACCGACCGTCACCGAGGGAGGAGCTGAAATCTGTAAAAGGGCTCGCTGTGCAGGTGCGGCGACCGGCGCCGGAACGGCAGCTGAAGCTGGAGCAATCGGAACCGCCGGCACAGCAGAATTAGGCAGAGTGGCAGTTGGAGCTGTTGCGGGCACCGGAGGCTGGGTTGCAGTCGGCACTGGCTGTGTCGGCTGTGATGGCTGAACAGTTGAAGCCGCAGGTGCCACAGATCTTTTTACGCCACCCTTCGGAGGCGCGGCTGAATCAAATTCAGGTTCCTGATCAAAGGAAGCCATGGTGCGCACCAGAGACGGATCATCTTCCTTGCCGGACGAAAACGACATGAGATTGCCTTGTGGCACCGTTACACCACGCACAAGCCTGGGGGTAATAGCCAGTATCAACTCGGTTTTATCCTTGCTGGACTCATTATTTGAAAGCAGGGGACCGATCAGCGGGATATCTCCCAGCAGGAAGATCTTCTGCTTGCTGGCGCTTTTGGTGTTCTGTATCAAGCCGCCGATAATACTGGTTTCGCCATCTCTGAGGCTCAAGACCGTATCCAAATTTCTGGTGCCGATGGTTACAACCGTGGTGGGGCTGTCCTTGCCGCCGACAGACTCCTTGGAGAGAATCGAGCTGACCTCCAGGCTGAGCTTGATGATAATGTCGTTGTTCAGCTGGATATTCGGCTCGGCGTTGACCTTGACCCCGACATCCACGTACTGCACATTGACCTGGGACAGCGTTCCGTTCAGTGTTGTTGTTGTAATCGGAACGCGCGTTCCGACGTTGAACTTGGATTTTTCCTTGTTTTTGACCCTGATTTTGGGATTTGACAGAACTTCGCCCTTGGCCAGGGTTTTGCCCAGATTGTACTGGGCGCTCGGCACGGTCACAAACCCGCCGTAGCCTTTCAGGGTAAAGGCCCGCACAAGATTATTTACGTCCGCACTGGTGGTAGTGGTTGAAGTACTGGTAGTAGTTACCGCAGAAAGCGAGCTGGCCAGGGCTTTGCCTTCCGGAGTGAACGCGCCAAGCTGGACATTGTAGTTGCTCAGCAACAGCCCTACGTTCTGGGCGTTTTTGTCGCTGACTTCGATGACCTCGACATCCAGCACAACCTCCGGATCCGGAACATCATTGGCGTCCAGAATTTTTTCCACCACGCTGACTATATCGCTGGTATCCCGTACTACAATCGAGTTGGAATCCTCGTTTACATAAGCCTTGCGAACCTGGATCATGGTCCGGATCAGGTTGATGGCTTTTTTTGCATCCATGTAATTGAGGTGGAAGGTGCGCAGCTGCATGTCTTCATACTGTTTGCTCTTATCCGGAGACTTGGGATATACGATTACTGTATTTTCATTCAAGATCTTTTTGCCTAGCTTGTTCATATTGATCAGCAGGTCAAAAGCCTGATAGAATGAGGCATTTTCAAGGAAAACGGAAACCTGGCTATCCTTGACCGCTTCGTCAAAAATGAAGTTAATCCCCGAGAGTTGACTAAGAATATTGAAAACATCCTTGAGTTTGGCGTCCTTGAATTTGAGAGTGATCGGCTTGTTAGACTTAAGGTTCAGCTCGAACCCGTCCAGTTTGCTTTTGCGCAGTTTGGCGATACGGGTCAGCGACGTCTGGTACTCCTTGTTTTCCGGGTGCAGCTCCGCTGCCCGGGCGTAAGAGACGTTGGCGTCCTTGAACTTGTTTCCCTTTTCAAACTCAAGCCCCTCTCGATGAGACTGCTGAGCTTCCTTCAGGCGCGCTGCTATTTCGGCCTGCTGTTTGAAACGACCCTGAGAAGGATCGATGCCGAGTCCGGCCTGAAACTGCTCCAGAGCTGAAGCAAATTCACCTTTGGCAAACAGTTCGCTGCCGGACTTGAAACGCAGGCTGGCAGCCTTTTCCCGGGCGCTCAAGAAACGTATCCGGTACAGGCCGGCCTCGGGGTCCTTCATGAAGGCATCGGCATAACTGTACATGGCTTCTTCAAACTTACCTTCGGTTTCCAGCTTTTCGCCCCTGTTGAAGGCGCTGCTCGCGGCGGAGCATCCTGATAAAAGTGCCAGGGCGGCCAACAGACAGAATATGGTCAAATGTTTCAGGTAGCGCATTCGTGCGTCTCCTCAAATTAATAATAACTACTTGTTGGCAGCAAGTGGCCGGTTTTCAATCAGCGGTATTACAATTTCACCGCCGGTATCAGTTACCAGCAGCGTCAAAGCCTGGTCGGTGATGGAAACGGCCTCGTACCGCCCGGCGACTTTATCACCTTTTTTTACCAGAATAACATCCTTGTCCTTGGCCAGAAATATAGTCCGCTGACCGTCTTTGGTCAGAAATCCGAGGAAAGTGAATCGGGCCAGTGCCGCAGCTTCCGGCCTGGCTGGCGCCGCAGGCTCCACAGGCGCGGCTTTTGGCGGCTGGACCGGCGGTAATTGCGGCGGCTTGATGGCTGTCGCTTTCTGTCTGGCCAGTTTTTGTTCATCAACAAACAGCGGCTTGAAAATGTTTCGGCGATATCCCCTGAATTCGGCTTGATCCTGTTCCAGCAAAGCCAGGTTAAGTATTCGTCCGTCAGTTGCCGCACGTGCCGGCGTACGCTCTTCCGGAGCGGGGGTTTGAGGCTTCTGTGCGGGAACATTGGAAAGGCTGCTTACAGTTTTGTAGCGCGGCATGGCCCTGTAGCTCCAGAGCGCAGCAACCGCAAACAGGATCACCAGAACAAACAGGATCAGGCGCTGGCGGTTCATGCGCCCTCCCGCAGATAGAGCGTAAGATTCAGGTTCATGACGACATGCTCGACAAACAGGTCTTTATTGGTCAAAGACAGTCCTTCTATAATCACAAGTTCCGGATTCTGGCGCAGGTCTGACAGAAAACTTTTTACAGCTGCATAATTACCGCTGACCGCAAGTGACAGCTGATAAGAGAGCAGAGCTTCGTCCTTGACCGTTGACGCCTTGTAACTGATCGCATCGGTGGCGACACCGTTATCGGAGGCTGTCTCCAGAAGATCGCTCAACACCCGGGCAAACTCCCGTTTGGCAGGAATCCTGGCATTAAGCTTGTCAAGATCAACCAGCCCCTGCCGGTACAGCGTGGCAGCATCGGCGTAACCGGACCGGGCAGCCTGGTTGCGCAGATCGCTCCACTTTGAACGAGCCGAGGCAATTGCCGGTTCCTGAAATGCGGTGATCAGATACATGAAGACGATATTCAGTATGATCAGTACAAGAACCAGAGTCAGCACGGTTCTTTTCTGGCGTATGATTTCAAGCAGGATCAGATTCATCAGAATTGCACCTTGCACGAGATCGAAAATTGCACTCCACGGCCGCTTTCACTTACTGGTATTTCCTGGTGAGACAGCAGCTGTACGTCAGAAAATGATTTGGATCCCTCCAGCTTTTCTACATATTGACGAACAGCCGCAAAAGACCTGGCGCGGCCGTCCAGTTTTAATTCTCCGCTCTTTTTCCCGGGTGTAAGAGCAGCCAGAGAAATTCCATCCGGAGTTACGCTTTCAATCTGATCCAGCAGGTTAAGCCAGTCTGTTCCTTTTCGATCAATTGCTTCGTTAAAGAAACTGATGCGCGCTCTCTGTCTTGTAAAGTCCTTTTCGGAGACCCCGCCGGGACGGGCGTTAAGACTGCCTTCCAGCGAACCGACTTCTGCGGCAAGCCTGCGCTGTTCGCCATAATTCCAGGATATCCGCATGATGTTCCAGCCCAGCAGCAGCACCAGCAGGGCAACGACGCTGTAACTGATCTGGTTCAAAAGACGCAGATTCAGATATGTTCTGGTCACCAGATTAATCTCGAAACGCATCAAAGGCTCCTCAATGCCGCACCGATTGCGGCAGTATAGGGAAAAAGTGTTTCCTGGTCGCCTGGGGCGCTATCTCCCGGAGTTATCACCGTTTTTATTTCAAGCAGCGCCGGCGTCAATCCGGAAGCCTCCCCAACCATCTCCAGAAAGTTATGTGCGATCTCGGGAGAGGCCACACAGAAAACCGTCTTTTGCAGGCGATCCGGAAAACGCTCCTTGTAAATCAGCAGAGAGCTCTTTATCTCCATGAACACCCTGCTTCCGGCGGCCACACCTGCACCCAGGTCCTTGATGCGTATGAATTCCGGAGTGCCCTGCGAAAATGCCATAATACCAAGTGTGCCGTCGTAAAGTGTTATCAGGATGCAATCTTCGCTCAATGCCAGACGACGCTCAAAGGCACGGCAGAGATTGAATGAATTTAAATCGATCCTGGCAGGAGTCAGGCCCGCTTTGGTCAGGAGATCCTCGTACTGGGAAATAACCGTCCGTGACACCAGCGCCACCAGAAGCGCCAGATCTCCATTTTCGCGCACCGACAGCTGTTGATAATCCAGATGTGTGTCTGCCATATCAAAGGGGATACTCTTTTTCAATTTCCAGCGGATAAGATCGAGCGCCTCGGCCCGGCTCTTGAAGCGGCCTTCCAGATCCAGCAGCATTATCCTGCCAACCGAGTCCGGTAATGTCACCGAAACTTTCTGGCTGGGGCTTAAAAGCAGGTTGTGGGCCGAGCGGACGGCCTGCACGAAAGCTTCCGAATCAAGGATATTCTGTTCGCGAATCGAAACCCTCAGCGTGTCGGCCGGGAAGGAAGAACAGGCTACCTTGCTGATCAGCGGTGAGCTGGTGGCACCGCCCGCCAGAGCGCATGTAACCTTGCCCGGACTTATCTCTACTCCTGTTGAGGTTCTTGAAAACAGCATCGGCTGGTCTATTCCGGTCACTCAACAAAAGTGACGCGGTTTACCTCCTTGATCGTTGTAACTCCATCTGCCAGCTTTTCTACGGCCGATTCTCTCAGGAACATGACCCCGGCATTACGGGCCGCCTGTTTCAGTTGTGTGGCAGGCACCTTGGCAATGATCAGATCCCTGATCTCGTCATTTAATTCCAGCAGTTCAATAATGGCAATACGCCCCCGGTAACCGGTCCCGTTGCATTTGTCGCAGCCGACGGACTCATAAAGAGTCCTTCCGCGAACCTGGTCGGGATCAATACCTGCCTCGCAAAGCTGGGCATCGGAGTATTGCACCGGGCGGCGACAGGTTGTACAGACCCTGCGCAACAATCTTTGAGCCATCACGCAATTCAGACAGGAGACAAAATTGTAGGGGTCGATACCCATGTGGGTAAAACGGCCAATCACATCAAAGACGTTGTTGGCATGCACGGTGGTGAAGACCAGGTGGCCGGTCA
>JACRCG010000080.1 GCA_016219145.1 Deltaproteobacteria bacterium
CGGATGTTCTAATAAGAGCAACGCACACGGACAGTTCCGGTGGAGATTTGGAATCGCAGTCGATGAGTGAGCAGGCGCCGAGAATTACCGTCAGGATATTATTGAAGTCATCCGCCAGACTGTCGGCAAGCGCAGCCATTGACTTATTACTCTCCACCGGCGGAGACAACGCCTGTTTGTTTCTGTATGTTCGTCTCATGGCACGTGATCTCAAGGGCATGGGTCAATAGCAAGTGGAAATACCAGCCACTGTCATTGACCCATGCTTGCTCGGTCTTTAGAATTTCTCAAACTCTTCATCCAGGTGATCCGGCCCCGAATGTCCCAATTCCAGATGAATGCCACCCGATGATCGCTTGGCAGGCACCGCAGAATTCTTGGCATGCGCTATCTGAACTTTTCTGGAAGACTTCCGTACGCCTGAGGAAACCTGTCGCCGTGACTGGTTCCCGATATTGAAGAAGCTGATCGAATCCTGCAACTGCTCGGCCTGGCTGGAGAGCTCTTCCGAAGTAGAAGCCATTTCCTCGCTGGCGCTGGCGTTCTGCTGGATGACCTGGTCAAGCTGCTGGATGGCCTTGTTGATCTGTTCGGCACCGGTATCCTGCTCCTTGCTGGAAGCGGTTATTTCCTGCACCAGTTCGGCGGTACGCTGAATGTCCGGCACCATGCGGGTCAGCATCTCGCCGGCCTGTTCGGCAATCGCTACGCTTCGGGTTGAAAGGTCTGAAATCTCACCGGCTGCAGACTGGCTCCGCTCGGCCAGTTTACGGACTTCAGAGGCAACCACAGCAAAGCCCTTGCCGTGCTCACCGGCACGGGCCGCTTCAATCGCTGCGTTCAGTGCCAGCAGGTTGGTCTGGCGGGCAATTTCCTCGATGATGCTAATCTTGGTGGCAATCTCCTTCATCGCTGCAACCGTCTCCACCACAGCTTTACCACCATCCTTGGCGTCGACCGAGCTCTTGATGGATATTTTCTCGGTCTGCATGGCGTTATCGGTATTCTGGCGGATGCTGGAAGCCATTTCCTCCATGCTGGATGAGATCTCTTCGGCGCTGGCGGCCTGCTCCGTTGCCCCCTGGGACATCTGCTGGGCAGTGGCGGAAAGTTCCTGGCTCCCGGATGCGACATTGTCGGAGGCGGTCATGACCTCGCCGACAATGCTGCTTAGTTTGGCAACCATTTCATTCAGGGCTGTGGCCAATTGCCCGATCTCATCTTTTTGATCCAATGCAATTTTCTGAGTCAAGTCGCCAGCGGCAACCGCTTGCGCAAAGCTGACCCCCTGACGCAAAGGGTTGCTGATAATGCGCGCGATAAAGAAGCCGAGTACAATCGACAATAAAACTCCTACAGCCAGCAATATCAGCATAGTACGTGTTGCAGATTTAGCAATGTCAACGTTTTCTGACGCCTTTTTCTTGGCAAGGTCTACCTTCAGGTCGCCAAGCTTCTGAATTGCCAAGTCAACCTGTTTGGCAGCCTCTGAAGCCTGAGGATTGCGCATGGCAGCCACAGCTTCCGACTGTTTGCCGGCCATCCCGTAGTCCATAGCTTCCTTACGATGGGTAGCATATTTCGTCATGGCATCCTGCAGATCCTTATATGTTTTTTTAATCTCTTCCGATTTCATAGACTTGGCGAAAGTCGCCATTTCTTCGCTGATAATCTTATCCAGCTCCAGGATACGGTCCGCATGCTTCCTGCGATCAGCATCGCTGGTATCAAGGGCTAGTTCACGCAGGTTCACGCGTACGCGCTGGAACGCTGCAGTCATGCCCACCATCTGTTCCATTGGGGCCGTATTCAGTTCATACATAGCCGTATCAGCATGTTCTATCTGGGTGATTTTGGATATTCCAACCCAACCGATCACACCCGCTATAACTGCAACAACAATAAAAGCCGACAAGAGTTTAACGCTGATTTTGAGATTGTAGTACCAGTTCATAATGCCTCCATTTCAGTTTGATATTTGTGTATGGCGCTGACAGTTATTCAATACCTTTCACAGTTGCCAACTCCGCAACGGAAAAGACCTTGTCAATATCGAGTATCATCACGAAATGCTCATTGTGCTTGCCCATGCCCTTGAGGAATTCGGTCTTGAGATGGGTGCCGATATGCGGCGCTGCCTCGATCTGTGACGGTTCCATTTCAATCACCTCCTGCACGCTGTCGGCCAGTGACCCGAGAACGATATTCTCTCCATCCATCTCGACTTCAACCACGATGATGCAGGTGTTTACGGTTTGAGCCGTCTCCGGCATACCGAATTTAAGGCGCAGGTCGATCACCGGCACAACACAACCACGCAGATTTATTACGCCCCGCATGAAACCCGGCACCTGGGGCACCTTGGTAATACTGGATATCTCCAGTATTTCCCTGACTCTTGCTACATCTACCGCAAATACTTCCTCTGCCAACGTAAAGGTCAGATACTGGTTTGTCTGTAGTTCCTCAGCCATAAAACCCCCTCCTCCACTCGAATCGCTAACTCTTATGGAACAAGTGTTTACAATGACTGTGCCAATGGCCTGCAACAGGGTCAGACAGCTGGAAAACATGGGTTATAAGGGTGTAGAGAGGTTTGTTACATGAAAATATATGGCGTATGACACGCTTTGGAGTGTGACATGTCACACTGTGTTTGTGCCATGTCACACTTCTTGAGGGGACTAAAGAGGGGAACTATTCTTCAAGATGCCGATAGATGGTTCTACGACTGACTCCCAGCAGACTGGCAGCACGTGTTTTGTTGCCATCAGCCATGGCAAGAGCTTCTTCAAGTGTCATGGAACTCTTGACCGGTTTTTGTGTGGTGTCGAAGAAAGAATCCGTCTTCAAGCCAGAGTTTACAGCGTCAAGCAGGTCCATAGGTAAATCATGAACCGATATTATATCGGACTTGCAGAGAATGCTGGCATGTTCGATGGCATGTTCTAGCTCTCGAACGTTACCTGGCCAGTCATGAGAACGGAAGATACCCATAACATCAATGGAGACATCTTTTATATTGCGGTTGAATTTATCGTTGAACTTTGCAATGAAGTGAGCCACCAGCGGTGTAAGATCATCCAGGCGCTCTTTCAGCGACGGGAGTACGATGCGGATCACATTCAAACGATAAAACAGATCCTGCCTGAAACTCC
>JACRCG010000083.1 GCA_016219145.1 Deltaproteobacteria bacterium
GGATCGTCTTCGTAATTGCCGGAATAACCTGAAACAGGTCGCCGACGATGCCATAGGTTGCCACTTCAAAAATCGGAGCCTGGCGATCGCGGTTGATGGCGATAACCATGTCAGAGTCCTGCATTCCTACCAGATGCTGGATGGCGCCGGATATGCCGCAGGCGATGTATATTTTTGGACGAACGGTCTTGCCGGTCTGCCCGACCTGGCGGTCACCCGGCATCCAGCCGGCGTCTACGGCGCTTCTGGAAGCGCCGACCACACCGCCCAGTTCATCAGCCAATTCTTTCAGCATGGCGAAATTCTCGGGGCCCATCATCCCGCGGCCTCCGGAGACGATGAATTCGGCGGCTGTTATGTCTACTGTACCGTGGCCATGAGCGTCATGGATGATTTCAATGACCTTGGTGAGAATACTCTCTTCCGGCACGGTGAAGGGATCGCGGATTATCGTCCCGGTTGCGCCCGGTTTGTACTCCGGCATCGGCATGACGTTGGGACGGACGGTAGACATCTGCGGCCGGAATTTGTCACACATGATGGTTGCCATGATGTTGCCGCCGAAAGCCGGGCGGGTCTGCATCAGGTTGCGTTTGTCGTCAATGGCCAGGCCGGTGCAGTCGGCAGTCAGACCGGTGGCAACGCGAGTTGCTATGGCTCCGGCCAGGTCACGCCCCATGCCGGTAGCACCCATCAGGATTATTTCCGGTTTCCATTTTTCAATCAGGTGACAACACCCCTCGACATACGCTTCGGTGCGGTAGTTCTTGTAAATCGGGGCGTCCAGCAGATACGCCCTGGTGGCGCCGTGGGCAAATGCTTCATCGCAGAGATGTTCGACGTCATGCCCGAGAACCAGAGCCGAGAGCTCGACACCAAGTGTTTTGGCGAGTCCGGCGCCAACGCCCAGAAGTTCCCAGGAAACTCTGGCCGGTTCCCCCTCGGTCTGTTCGACAAAAACCCAGACTCCGCTGTATTGGGCCAGCTTCTTTGCAAGAGCAGCCGCTTCATCGTCGATCTCTTCTTCGACCGGCAGCGCCGACTGGGCCAGCTCATCCAGAATTTTCTGCTCTTCCGGCGTGAAGTACATCTCGATAGCGCTGGCTGGACAGATCTTGACGCATTTCAGACAGCCGATGCATTTGGAGGTTTCGATGATCGGTTCGCCGCTGTCGGTCATCTCGATACAGTTGACCGGACAAGCGCTCTGGCAGCGAGCGCCGCAGGCGATGCAGCGTCCTTCCAGCAGGCAGGCGACACCGCGCGGTTTTTTAGGTTTTTTGATTTGTGGTTCAGTCATGGGAAACCTTTTTATAAATGAAATCAAGCTCTCACAGAGCTCACAAAGGCACAGAGAAAAACAGGGCAAATCTTTCTGGTGTAGAACAAAAGTCTAAATAATCATTTTGAAATTAATGCATAGGCAGCTTTACTTATAAAGTTCACTGGTCCTTTTTTGATTTTCTCCGTGTCTCTGTGCCTCTGTGAGAGAAATATACTAAAGCGGCAGCATATCCTTGGCCATCAGCTTCTCGATCAGCAGAGCAGCAGTGCCTTCAGGATCGGCGTAGCCGTCTCCGATGATCTCTCCTTTGTCCCGCTCGGGAGAGAATATTTTAGAGACCCAGGTCGGCGAACCTTTAAGGCCGATTTTCTGTTCATCCAGTTTCAGCACCTGATTGTTCCAGACTTCCACCACGGCATCGGCAGCGGCAAGGCGCATCGGAACTTTGGGGTAACGGGGACGGTTCAGTTCGCGAACGACTGTAAGCATGGCCGGCAGTGGTGTTTCAACTATTTCATGACGCCCTTCCAGTTTACGGCTGACGCGGATCTTGTTGCCGGCCAGGTCCAGATTGATAATTTTATCTACCAGCGTCAACTGCTGGTAGCCCAGACGGCTGGCAATGCCGGGGCCGACCTGGGCGGTGTCGCCGTCGATAGTCTGTTTGCCGCACAGCACCAGGCCGACCTGGTCTACCTCGGCGTGCAGCTTGGCGATTGCGGCGGACAGCACGTTACTGGTGGCAAGCGTGTCGGCTCCTCCAAAAACCCGGTCAGAAAGCAGGATAGAATAGTCCACTCCCAGCGCCAGGGCTTTTTTCAAGGTGCCCTCGGCATTGGGCGGCCCCATTGATATCGCGGCCACTTTGCAGCCGAAGCGGTCCTTCAGGCGCAACGCCTCTTCAAGGGCATGAGTATCATATGGGTTTACGATAAACGGGATGCCGTCACGCACAAGTGTGTTGGTGACCGGGTCAATCTGTACCTGGGTCGTGTCCGGAACCTGTTTGATGCAGCATACTATCAGCATGGAATACCTCTTTCAAACCCCTCCAAACCTCCCCTTATCAGTGGAGGCTTAAAGACTTCCCCCCTGACAAGGGGGGATTGAGGGGGGTTGGATTTTATTGCTATTTTCCTCTATAAACCGGTTCCCTCTTCTCTACAAATGCCTTGACCGCTTCAAGATGATCTTCCGTGTGATGCGCCATAGCCTGGAACGTTGCGCAGAGATCGAGGAAATCCTGTAATTCAGAGCGCTGCGCCAGCTTCATCATACGCTTTGTCAGACGCACCACCTGGGGGGGTTTGGAGGCTATCTCGGCGGCCAGCTCTCTAGCCCTTGGAAGCAGCGCCTCAGGCTCTACCACCTCAAGAAATATCCCCATTTTCAGGGCCTCGTCCGCTTTTACCAGCCTGCCGGTCAGCGCCAGTTCCGCCGCCCGTTGATAGCCGATCAGCCGCTGGATAAACCAGGCACCGCCATCGCCGGGAGTAATGCCCAGATTTATGAAGGTTTCCCCGACAACCGCGCGGCTTGAGGCGATTCTCAAATCACACATGCAGGCCAGGTCAAACCCGGCGCCGATGGCAGGTCCGTTAACAGCGGCAATGATCGGAATTTCTGCTTTATGTATGGACAGCGGCACCTGCTGGATACCACGCCGGTACTTGTCCTGAATTTCGATCACGGAACCGGCAAACGTCTCGGATTGGTTCAGCATCTCCTTGATGTTGCCACCCGAGCAGAACGCCGCGCCATCCCCGGTAATAATCAGTGCCGATATCCCGGCGGCGGTGTTGGCCCACTCCACAGTGTCAAGTATATCTTCTATGATGGCAGTGCCTGTCAAGGCGTTACGCACATCGTTACGCATGAAAGTCAGCGTTGCAACCCGGCCGTCTACTTCAAGCTGCGATTCTTTGAGACTTGGTACTACCATCAATCCCCCGGGCGGATGCACCCTTTTGACAGAGGCATCTGCATATATCCTTACTTGACATGCGTGTCAAGTATAAAACGTCTAACCTGCTCTTCTTGCAATCGCTTCTATCAGGACGATCCGGTTTTCCTCAAGATTGCGAACCTGGTTTTGCGCCATTACCTTAAAATCCGGGCCAAGAAGCAAATGAATCCCAAGAGGCGACGGACCTTCCGTACGTATTTTCTCTCCCAGATGCCTGAACCATGATCGACCGGTTTCGGTTACGTCACGCCAGGTCAGTATTTCAAATCCGGCACATTCCAGCGTACTGCGCATCTGCTGTGGGGTTGTCAAAAAACTGTTGGCTGGTTCGCGTGCCCAGGGGACCGGAAAGCAGACCTGGCCTCCCTCCCCCTGCAAAACATCATAGATTGCCAACCTGCCGCCCGGTTTCAGTACCCGCCGCATTTCTCTGTACAGTGAATCCTTGTCGGCGATATTCATCGCCATGTGCTGCGTCCAGAGCAGATCGAAAGAGCCGTCTTCAAACGGCATCCTCAGGGCATTGCCGTTAACGTAGGAAACCAGGTTTTCAAGCCCCAGACGGCGGGCCAGCAAGCCTGCAACCTGACAATATTCTGCACTCAGGTCTATACCGGTGACACGGCAGCCAAACTCAAGCGCCAGGCTGCGCGAAGGGCCGCCGATACCGCTGCCGACATCCAGTACCTGCCAGCTGCTGTCGGGAATTATCTCGCGGGCCATTTCCATGGTCGCC
>JACRCG010000084.1 GCA_016219145.1 Deltaproteobacteria bacterium
GCCGCTCCCGGATGGTAAAACTGCCAAACCCCCGGATTTCAACCTTGTCACCGGACTTAAGGGCCTCTTCAATCGAGTCAAATACCGTATTAACAACAACTTCAGAAACTTTCATGTTCAGCATGCCGTGTGTCTGTACAACTTTCTCAATCAATTCACTCTTGGTCATGACACCCTCCTGCCAGATTCAATTGTTATTGTTTCTATTGTTCATTTCCTGTTTGAGCAGATCACCGAAATTTGAGGTAGCTTCGCCCTGAGAACCCATGTACTGCTGAAACTCGGCTTTCTCCGCGGCAAGACTCATCGATTTGATAGAGAGTGAAATCCTGCGCTCCTTCGGATCACAATTCAGTACAACAGCCTCAAGGGAATCACCGATTGCAGCAAACTCTTTTGCAGAGGCGACCTTTTCGCGCGAAAGCTCTGAAACGTGGATCAGCCCCTCAATCCCCTCTTCCAGCTCGACAAAAACTCCGAAATCAGTCAGGGACGTTACTTTTCCGTTAACAATGGTGCCGGCGCGGTACTTGTCGGGAACCAGGCTCCAGGGATCGGGCTCAAGCTGTTTTATACCCAGCGAAAGTCTCTCGTTCTCGATATCCACCTTGAGGACTACGGCATGAACCAGCTGCCCCTTTTCATACACATCGCCGGGATGCTTGATCCGCTTTGTCCAGGACATGTCAGAGACATGCACCAGTCCGTCAATGCCGTCTTCAATCCCGATGAACATGCCGAAATCGGTCATGTTCTTGATCTGGCCCTCAATTTTAGTGCCTGTGGGATATTTATCGGAGATGGTCGACCACGGATTTTCGGAAACCTGCTTGAGACCAAGAGATATCTTGCGATTGCCCATGTCGATTCCAAGTACAATTGTCTCGACTTCTTCACCGATACTTAAAATATCGGCGGCCCTGCGAACGCGCTTGGTCCAGGACATTTCCGAAACATGGATCAGACCTTCTACACCAGCCTCCAACTCAACAAAAGCCCCATATTCCATCAAACTTACGACCCGGCCGCGCACACGCTCTCCGATCGGGAACTTGCCGGGCACTTCCAGCCAGGGATCAGAAAGTGTCTGCTTGATTCCAAGCGATATTTTCCCTTTGGTGCGGTCGAATTTGAGGACCTTGGCTTTTACCTGCTGGCCCGGTTTCAGAACATCCGAGGGCTTGCCCACCCTGCCCCACGAAAGATCTGAAACATGCAGAAGTCCGTCCACTCCGCCCAGATCGACAAAAGCGCCGTAATCAGTGACGTTCTTGATGGTTCCTTCTACTATCTGACCTTCCTCAAGCGCTGCCAGAGTAACGTCACGGACCGAGGCCCGCTCATCTTCCAGAACCGCGCGGCGGGACAGAACGATATTGTCGCGACGCTGGTTGATCTTGATTACCTTGAAGCGCCCTTTGAGTCCGATATAGCTTTCCGAATCGGATGAAGGACGAATATCAACCTGGGAAGTCGGCAAAAAAGCCTGAATACCGATGTCAACCATAAAACCGCCATTAACCTTGGCTGTGATGGTGCCCTCAAGAATTCCGCCCTCCTGCCCGGCATCACCAATTTTGTCCCATGCCGACAGATAATCGGCTTTCTTCTTTGAAAGGACATACCCTTTTTTCCCTTCCTGACGGGTCATAAGGACGCGGATCTTTTCACCAATCTGGACTGTTACCTGGCCATTGGCATCACGAAACTCCGATGCGGGCACATGCCCTTCCGATTTTAGCCCGATATCAACAAGGACTGTATCCTGGTCAATACGCACGACAGTTCCCTCTATGATTTTATCCCGCTCGGGACGTTCTTTAAGACTTTCTGTGAAAAGTGCTGCAAATTCACTGCTCTGCTGATCGCCGTCGAGATCATCGTTTTCACTGTCGGCAGCGTCGAGCCTTTTAAAATCAACCATTACACCATACCCCCTGGACGTTATATCGTTCTTCTCTGTTTTATTGAGCTTGGCAATGTAGCAATTTGACCACAAAATTTCAATCGCTTTTATTTAATTCCTCAATTTTACTCATAACTTCATCGATTATCCATTTTGGTGTGGAGGCTCCAGCCGTGACACCAACCCGCTCCACTCCATTAAACCAGGCCGCATCGATCTCGGCAGCTGTCTCGATGTGGTGCGTCAGCGGCTGCAACTCAGCACAAACCTCCGCCAATCGCCGGGTGTTGGCGCTGTTGAATCCCCCGACCACCAGCATGCAGTCAACCTGGCCGGCCAGCTCCTTGGCCTCTTCCTGACGAACAGCGGTAGCGTCGCAGATGGTGTTGAACACGCGGATCTCCCCTCCGCGCAACAGACATTCCGAAACCACGTTCTTCAGATTCTCAAACGACTGGGTCGTCTGGGCAACCACGCCTATTTTGCTCATCTTGGGAAGTTTTTTAACCTCTTCGCCGGAACCGACCACAAAGACCTTGTCACCGCCGTAGGACACGATTCCCTGCACTTCCGGGTGATCCGCGTCTCCGACGACAACGACACCATAGCCGGACTCGGAAAGACTTTTGACATGTTCCTGGGCCTTCTTGACAAACGGACAGGTGGCGTCGACTATTTCGAGCTGTTTCTGCACCGCTTCGCCAATCTCTTCGGATGCGACGCCATGTGATCGTATGATAATCGTCCCGCTCTCCATGCTGTCCAGGTTGTTCAAGACCTTGACCCCCATCCCCTCCAGCTTGTTTACAACCTGCGGAGAGTGGATGATCGGTCCGAGCGTGAAGGTCTTCTGCCCCTTCCCGGCCGCCTCGAAGGCCATCTGGGTGGCTCGCTTGACTCCGAAGCAGAAACCGGCCCGCTTGGCGAGAATAACTTTCATATTTTTTTACCTTTTGACATGATTTTTTCCCGGAAAAAATTTTCCATGATGTCCAGCACTTCTTCGATAGTCAAAGAGGATGAGTCCACCATGACTGCGTCTTCGGCCTGCTTTAACGGCGCTATGTCACGCTCTGAATCCTGAAGATCTCTTTTGACAACTTCTGCAATGGTATCCTGAAGAGTTACCGGTTCCCCTTTCAGGGTCAGTTCTTCAAAACGCCTCCGGCCGCGCTCCTCGGCAGAAGCAGAGAGGAAAAACTTCAACTCGGCGTCCGGAAAAACCACCGTGCCGATATCCCTCCCCTCAAGAACCACGCCGCCTCTGCCCCCCATCCGGCGCTGAGACAGCAGCAGAGCGTCACGCACCGGCTTTAAAGCGGATGTCTGCGATGTCAGCCTTGAAATTTCCGGAGTTCTGATCAGACCAGTCACATCATTTCCGTTGGCAATCACCAGCGTCTGACCCTGTCTGTTTTCAAAATGAATATCAAGCTCCTTGCAGAAGCTCTCCAAGGCATCAGCATCGCCGGGATCGATGCCGGAGCTGCTTATCAAAAGTGCGGACGCCCGGTACATGGCGCCGGTATCAATCTGGATATAGCCCAGACGCTCGGCCAGAAGCCGAGCAACAGTACTTTTCCCGGCGCCGGACGGACCGTCTATGGCGATGATTATGCCGTCAGTACGCTCACTCATCGGTTATTTTACTGAAACCTTTTCAAGCAGCTGGAAAAAGTTGGGGAACGATGTCGCCACGCAGTCAATGTCTTCAACCTTGATGCCGTCACGCGCCACCAGAGCCGCCACGGACAGGGACATGGCGATACGATGATCGCCGCGGCTGTCAACCTGACCGCCGGACATAAACTCTGCCCCGGTGATATCCATGCCGTCATCGCATTCTGTCACTTCGACCCCCAGAGTACGAAGGTTATCGGCCATGGCAGTTATACGATCCGTCTCTTTGACCCGCAACTCCCTGGCATTCCTGACCGTGGTCACACCTTCCGCCCGTGCTGCGGCGATGCAGATAGCGGGAAACTCATCAATCGCCCTCGGAATCACACTGCCCGAAATTGATATTCCCTTCAGGCTGGAAGAGCGGACCATAATATCCGCCACCGGTTCTCCGGAAAGTTCCCGCTGGTTGAGGAGTTTTATATCGCCCCCCATATCCTTGAGAATGTCAATCACACCGGTCCGGGTCGGATTAACGCCGACATTTCGTATCAGCAGCTCGGAACCGGGTGTAATCAGGGCCGCCACGATGAAGAAGGCCGCTGAGGAGATATCGCCCGGCACAATCACTTCCTGTGCATTCAACTCAACGCCGCCGCGCACGGTCACGCCGTTTTCAAAACGATCCAGCGAGGCTCCGAAAAGAGAGAACATACGCTCGGAATGATCTCGGGAGAGGCTCGGTTCCCGCACTGAGGTTTCACCGTCTGCAAACAGACCGGCCAGCATGATCGACGATTTGATCTGGGCGCTGGAGACCGGAGAGTCATATCCTATCGCGTTCAGCATCCCGCCGCTGATCGCCAGAGGAGCCAGACTGCCCTGGTTTCTGCCCATTATTTTGGCCCCCATCCTGGAAAGCGGCTCTACCACCCGCTTCATGGGGCGTTTTCTCAAGTACTGGTCACCTGTTACAACTGAAAAAAATGATTGTCCGGCCAGCAGACCGGTAATCAGCCTGATGGTGGTGCCGGAGTTGCCGCAATCCAGAATATCGGTCGGCTCCTTCAAGCCATGCAGTCCGCTGCCATGAATACTGATCACCTGGCCATCGTCGTCAATCCGTACCCCCATGGCCCTGAAGGCGCTCATGGTTGACATATTATCTTCACCACGCAGGAAACCGCGCACCGTAGTTATGCCGTTGGCAATCGCGCCCAGCATGATTGACCTGTGGGAGATGGACTTGTCACCCGGGACGGTGATCTCGCCTTTGATTGAATGTGCAGGATGTATGGTAATTGAGTTCACAGTTTCTCCATGTGATGTATTGATCAAACCATTCCGTCACGGAACAGTTTGGCAGTAGTAAAAAACTCTGTCAGGCCGGCCTGATCGCGGCAGTCAATCCGTTTTCTGAGCTCGGCCAGACTGACTGAAAAGCCGTCAATACTGGCCAGCAGCGCTTCCCTGTTCATCAGGGCGATATCGCGCCACATGGCCGGGTTCGACGAAGCAATCCGGGTAAAATCCTTGAATCCGCCGGCGGAATATGACAGGACATTTTCCCCCTCGACATCGGCCGTTCCGACGGCATGTACCAGAGCATAGGCAACGGCGTGGGGCAGGTGTGATATTTCGGCAAAGATCCTGTCATGGTGTTCCGCCTCCATGCAGCAGACCTCCGCTCCGGCGGCGCTCCAGAGTCTGGAAATCGTCTGCAGGGCGGCGGGATCGCTGTTCCGGGCTGGTGTGAGTACACAGCGGCGCCCTTTGTACAACGCGGCAAATGCCGCTGCGGCGCCGGAATGCTCCGTGCCTGCAATCGGATGTCCGCCGATAAAGCTGCAGCCTGGCCGGAGCAACGCTTCACACTCCTTGACAAGCGCAGCCTTGACGCTGCCGCCATCCGTGACAATGCAGCCATCCGGAAGCCGGGGGGCAATTTCACGAACAACCGCAGCAATGGCACAGACCGGCACAGCTATAAAAACCGCGTCCGCGGCAGCCGCAGCACTTCCGGCATCAGGAGCTGTTTCGTCTATGACACCCAGAGCAAGCGCCTGTTCAAGATTGGCCGGATCGGAATCAGCGCCGACTATGCGCCCCACCGCACCGGCTTCCCGCAACGCTAAAGCAAAAGAGCCGCCAATCAATCCGACCCCGATGACAGCCAGACGATTAATAATTACAGACTTCATCTAGACCGACCGGGGATATGAACCGAGAATTTTGAGAAACTGGCAGCAGTGACTGAGATCATCCAGGGCAGCAGCCACATCCGGGTCCGTAAAATGCCCGGAAAGATCCAGATAAAAGATATATTCCCAGGCTTTTTTCTTGAATGGACGTGACTCGATCTTGGAGAGGTTGATGCCCCGTTTGGCAAACGGCTCCAGCATCCGGCAGAGGATGCCCGGCTCATCCTTGACTGAAAAGAGGATCGAGGTAATGTCATTTCCGGAGCGATCGGCTTCCTTGCGGGCAATAACGAGGAAACGGGTAACGTTGTTGACCTGGTCCTCGATCCGGCTGCGCACGACCTTGAGATCATATATGGAGGCCGCCAGTTCACTGGCGATAGCGGCTGATGAATAATCGTCGCTGACGATCTGGGCTGCAACAGCGGTTGAGGCGACATCGACCGTCGGAATACCGGGCAGATTATCATCCAGCCACTGTCGACACTGCGCAATCGGCTGGGCATGAGAGTAGACTTTTTTGATATCCTCGATACGCCCGGTGCGGGACAGGAGGTCGTGGTGAACCTCGAACATGATCTCGGCCGTTATCTTGAGTCCGCTTTCAACAAACATATCCAGCGTATGCGAGACAACCCCCTCGGTCGAGTTTTCTACCGGCACGACGCCATACAGCGCCTTCCCTTTTTCCACCTCTTCAAAGACGGCCGGAATAGACTTCTGCGGCACCAGCTCGGCAGAAAGGCCAAACTGCTGCATGGTCGCCAGATGGCTGAAGGTAGCCTTGGGGCCAAGAAAGGCAACCTTCATCGGCGATTCAAGCGCCAGGCAGGCCGATATGATTTCACGATATGTGCTTCTCAAGGCATCATTCGGGAATGGTCCCGGATTCTGACTCAGCAGCCGCTCATAGATCTGCCGCTCGCGTCCCGGCACATGGAAATCAAGGTTCTTGCCGGATTTGAGCCGGCCGACCTCCAGCACCAGCCTGGAACGCTCGTTCAGAAGTTCAAGAATACGGTCATCGACTTTGTCGATGCCGACACGTAAATCCTGGATTGTCAACGTTTCTTTCTGCAAGGATAGCCACCTGGCGGGAAATTTATAGACCGGCTGAAATGGAGCGTTAATTTAAAGCAAGGTCGGGTAAAATGCAACTTATTTGAGCTTCTTTAAGACCAGTTTACAATCCACCCTCCCCTCAATCCCCTCCCAAAAAGGGCGGGGAGGCAAAATCTACTCCCTCTCCCCTAGTGGGAGAGGGTCGGGGAGAGGGGGCGCAGTTTCACTCGCAGGAGAAGAGGGGCCATTAATCAAAACCGCACCGACCCTCCACTGTAAAACGGCAGCTCGCACACCTCGGCCTCCATGCTGACCCGCTCATGTTTTATGGTCAGCGGTGTACCGACCGGATACTCTCCGCCATCAACAAAACCGATCCCGATGCCGCAGCCGAGCATGGGTGAAAATACTCCGCTGGTTACAGTCCCAACCTGCTGATCTGCTGAATAAATCTCATAGTGATGGCGCGGTGAGCGGCGGCTGGAAACCTTGAAAGCCACTTTCTGCCGCTGCACGCCCTCCCCTTTTTGCCGGAGCAGCGCCTCCTTGCCGATGAACGACTTGTCGAAATTTACAAAGCCGCCCAGCCCGGCTTCAAGCGGTGTTGTCTGCTCGTCAATGTCGCTGCCGTACAGTGAATAGCCGACTTCCAGCCGCAGTACATCGCGCGCTCCCAACCCGGCCGGCTTTACCCGTTCGTCCTCCAGCAGCAGATCCCATAGTTCACAGACCTTGTCAGCCTGGATGAAAATTTCGTAGCCCAGTTCTCCAGTGTAACCGGTACGGCTGACAATCGCCTCAACCCCCAGAATATCCATGGTGATAAACTTGAAATACGGTATCTCCGCCACCTGATCACCAAAGGCATCCACCATTACAGCGCGGGAAAGTGGTCCCTGGATGTCCAGTTTGCCGGTCGCATCGGTGATGTTTGTGAAAGCACCCCCCTTAAGGCGCTGGCTGATTACGGCAAAGTCATTGTCGGCCGTGGCGGCGTTGACGACTATCATGACCGTGTCCTCGGCCAGGCGGAAAACGATCAGATCGTCGATGATGCCGCCCTGATCGTTCAGCAAGAAACCATAGCGTGAGCGCCCCTGAGGAATACTCTTGACCGAAAAGGTAAAAACATCTTCCAAGCCGCCTGCCTCAAAATCGCCCTGAAAGATAAACTCTCCCATGTGGCAGATATCAAAGAGCGCCGATTTCTGACGGCACCAGGCATGCTCGGCAATGATGCCCTCATACTGAATCGGCATATCCCAACCGCCAAAGGGCGCCATCAAGGCTTTAAGATCACGATGTCTGCTGTTGATTGGGGTAACTAGTGTTTGTTCGTCCATGAAATCATTCTCCGTGAGTACGTTATTTGTTGTAGTGAAGCGCGGCCGCCTTACTCTTTTTTGAACTGTGCTTGCCTTTTTTGCCGGTAACTTCCGAAATTGCATAAATGTCACTCAATTGCATCTTCCAGACTCCCTCTTCATGGGTCAGCTTGAATTCGCGGGTGCTGGAATCTGCAGTGCCGGGAGTCCCTTCCAGGCCGACTTTTACGTAGACAGTTGCCTCGGTACGCTTTTCATTCAGTACTTTGAAGTTCTCCATCTTCTGCCAGCAGCAGGCTGGTTTAACCTTGGTGACCTTCATTTTCTTGACGAAAGACTCCCTGGAAGTCTTGCCGCGATGAGCCAAGTGATCGAAAAGCTGCTCGTAACGCCCCTCACGCCACAAATCCAGCGTTGCGGACATTGACTGTTCCAGAACTGCGGCATTATCAGATGCAATTGACAGAGAAGCCGCTCCGGAAAAAATGATGATTCCCGTTACAGTCGCAATAATAGACCGAAAACTCATGTCGCCCCCCCCACTCCGATATTTTTCCGCATCCTAGTTCAAATATGGCCCACAAGCAACGCCAAAAGAGTCCGGTCTCTTTGCAAAAATACTGCTGCTTGATATATACGGCGGATAATGTAGAATGGGTAAACTCTTGTAGCAAGGGGCACACCTATGAAGTGTCAGGAAGACAAGTTACGCAAGGTTATTGATCTCGGATTCGAGATATCACAAATCAAGGATATCGACCTGCTGCTGGAGAAGGTCCTCAGCGAGGCCAGAAAATTCACCAATTGCGACGCAGGCTCCATCTATGTCAGAGAGGGTGAAAACCTCAAGTTCAGTTATGCCCAGAACGACACCCTGCAAGGCCAGCTCCCACCCGGTAAAAAGCTGCCCTACTCCACCTTCACCGTACCGATCAACAACAACTCCATCTCCGGTTATGTCGCTTCCAACGGCTCAATATTGAACATCGCCGATGTCTATGAAGTCGGCAGTTATTTCCCATTCTCCTTTAACAAGACTTATGATGATCTGACCGGCTATCGCACCTGTTCCATGCTGACCATTCCGTTGAAAAACTTCCGGGCTGATATCATCGGGGTGCTGCAACTGATCAATGCCATGGACAGTCAGGGCGAAGTCGTCCCATTCGCTCAGGATGATGAAGACATCATCATCTACTTTGCCAATAATGCCGCAACAGCCATCGAGCGGGCCAAGATGACCCGCGAAATCATTTTACGAATGAACAAGATGGCTGAACTCCGCGATCCGAAGGAGACAGGACCACATGTAAATCGTGTTGCCGCCTATTCAGTGGCCCTATATGAAGCCTGGGCCACGAAAAAGGGGCTGCCTAAGGATGAAATCGATAAAAACAGGGATGTTCTGCGCATGTCAGCCATGCTGCATGACGTCGGCAAAGTTGCCATCTCGGACATGATCCTGAAAAAACCGGGACGCTTCACCCCTGAAGAATTCCAGGTGATGAAACTGCATACACTGTTCGGGGCCAACCTTTTTGCCGATATATACTCCGACTTCGACGAATCTGCCGCAATTGTGGCTATTAATCATCACGAGCGCTGGGACGGCAATGGTTACCCCGGTTACATCGACCCGCACACACAGCAGCCGCTGCCCGGTTTTGAGACTGAAAGCGGTGCCGCCCGCGGCAAGTCGGGCCTGGAAATTCCACTTTTCGGCCGGATAGTTGCGCTGGCAGATGTCTATGATGCGCTCTCATGCCGCAGATGTTACAAAGAGGCCTGGGACGAAAGTGAAGTGCTGCAAAACATCCAGGAGGAGTCCGGCAAGCAGTTTGACCCTGAACTGGTCGAGGTTTTCATGGATTGCGTCGACACCTTCAGGCAGATCGAAAAACTTTACCCGGATCATGAATAGGGCTCATTTTCCAGCGTTCAAACCACACTTTACAGTTGACAAAAAGCC
>JACRCG010000082.1 GCA_016219145.1 Deltaproteobacteria bacterium
GCCGGTATTGATCCCAAAGCCTTCCACCTGATGAATATACTGTTGAATACCCTGGTCTGCGTAATGGTGTTCATGACAACAGTAAAGCTGCTGGAACAATTCCTGCCGTCACAGAAAAACATCATTTTTTCCGCTTTTGCCGCTTCAGTGCTGTTTGCCACGCATCCGGTGCATACTGAAGTTGTCGCCTGGATTGCCGCAGTTCCCGAACTTACGTACAGCCTCTTCTGCCTACTGTCGCTCTATCTGTATGCCCTGGACAGGCAAAACGGGCGAACGGGGTGCTATGTCCTGTCAGTAGCAGCATTTTTTATTGCCACGTTCTGCAAGGAACCGGCTCTTGTGCTCCCGATTGTTTTGATAAGTTATGACTACTGCCTCGGTAAAACAAAGGGAGAAAATCTGGTGAGATTTCGCCGATATATCCCTTTCTTTGCGGCAGCTGTCATATACCTGTCGATACGGGCTTTTGCTCTCGGGCAACTGATACAGGCCGGAAAGCAACATCAAGCGGGTGCCCAGGATATGCTCATCAGCGTATTCCCTCTGCTTGGTGAGTACCTGGCGAAGATGCTTTGGCCGGTGAATCTGAATGCATATACTGTTTTCACCCCCGGCGCATCTCTCATGCATCTACAAGGCCTGGTAGCTGCTGCTGGCGCTCTGATGTTTCTGATCTGCCTGGCAATCAGTTTTAAAAAAAGTGGCCCGATATATCTGGGCCTTTCGCTTGTACTGTTGCCGCTTGTGCCAGCTCTGTATATTCCGGCCCTCCCCGAAAATATATTTGCAGAAAGATATCTGTATTTTCCTTCGTTTGGATTTGTATTTCTGATCGCCTTTGTTTTGACGAAGGCTAAGCGGGGCATGGCGACAGGAACCGCCCTGTGTGTGATTGCAGTAACGTTGCTGTATGCCTTCGGTACCGTGATGAGAAATACGGTCTGGAAAGATAACGTGTCTTTTTATTCAGATGTGCTGAGCAAGTCTCCCAATGTGCCGATGATGCATGTGAATCTGGGATGGACCTATTTCAAGATGGGACGGATTAATGATGCGCTTCGTGAATATAATATCGCGCTGGCAATCAAACCTGATCTGGCGGACCCGCATAACAACATCGGGTTGATCTATGAAAGGCAAAACCTGGTAAATCAGGCGCTACAGGAGTACAAGACTGCTCTTGCCCTGGATCCTGATTATCCTGCCGCGCATAATAACCTTGGTAATGTTTATATGCGCCTCAATCGCGTCGGCGAAGCCATACAGGAATTTCAGACCGCCTTGAGATTGTCGCCGCGCTATACTGCCGCTCATTTTAATCTGGGAAACGCGTACGCACGGAATGGACTTCTCAATGAGGCGGTACGTGAGTATAAAGCGGCAATCGAGCTTGAACCTGATGATGCGGATGTCCGCAACAATCTTGGCGTTACATACCTGAATCTGAACCGCCATAATGAAGCTGTTGAACAGTTCATGATTGCGCTAAAGCATGCTCCCGGCTCCTTACCAGCGAGGCAAAACCTTGAAAGAGCCAGGGCAAGAGGGCTGTGAGGGCGCGAGATGCAGGCAGAAGCAGGGTTTGTTTCTGAGGCAGACAATACTGCCGTAAACGTTGCAGACCACTGAATATTTTGACATTGCAGTTGGCATGATTCATAATTCAGAATATTTATGGTTTACGCGAAAGGAATTCCGGTATGCCATTCAGGCAGACACAGATGATGCGGTATGATCAACAGGGCGACCTTCACATAACTATTCCACGCGGAGTTCTGAAAAAATTTGAAGAAAGTATTCTTTTTCAGGCTCTGCGCGACCTTCAGAAAGATGTTGCAAAGAAAAAGCAACATACATGGGAGGGTGATTCAGTTGCTCGAATTATTGGCATTGCATGTAGTGAGGTTTCTGATGGAGCGGTCAATCATGATGTTTACCTTTATGGAGATCGTAGTTGAAGCGGGCTTTTGTTGATACCGGCGCGTGGATTGCGCTTGCTGACAGAAATGACAGTTTGCATAAACAGGCGCTACAGATTGCCGACTCTCTTAAATCACAAAACATACTCCTCATTACTTCTGATTATGTCCTCGATGAAGCCTACGATATAACTGCTGGATTTATAATCCTGTAGTTGTTGTATTATGCTTCTGTCGCGCATTGTGAGTTGTGTGAGTAATCAGCGTTGTCCGGTTAAGAAATTGCAGTATGGTGTTTGGAATTGAAACAACTGCCTTGCACCCTCCCCCAGCCCCTCCCATCAAAGGGAGGGGGGCTTTAATCCCCCCTCCCCTTGTGGGAGAGGGCTAGGGAGAGGGGAAACACTACGAACTGCAACGACCTAACCGGACACTGCTGGTGAGTAATCTCCTATTTTAAAATCTCTGGATGGAGTTTATGACAGAATTTAGTTCCCCGCCTCAAGAAGAGTCTGAAGACAAAGTGTTTCCCGTTGAACCACGCTACCACCCGATTCATAAAATCCCGCGAAAAATTTACGACTTTCTTGCGTCAGCCAAGCTGGCCATGGTGCTTCTGATAACAATCCTGGTCTGCTGTGTTGCCGGCGCCACTCTTTTTCGAGGGGCACGGGCCGGAGAGGTTATATTTGGATCGATCTGGTTCAATGCAATTCTGGTGCTGCTTATCGTCAATGTGGCCTGCTGTTTTTTCGGCAGGATCTGGCATCGAAAGCTGACAATCATTTCGTTCGGCATGATTCTGTTTCACCTTAGTTTTGTCTCCATATTGGGGGCTGTTGTTTATAACAGCCTGTTTTATTTCAGAGGCAATATCAGGATGACTGAAGGTGAGTCGCTGCCAAGTGGTGATCCGCACAGTTACGACTCTCACGATAAAGGAGTTTTTTTCAACTTTGATCGTTTGAAGGGTGAAACTTCACTGATCAGAATGCATACCGGCTATAAGATCTCCGGAGAGGACAAACGCGCGGCTTATGAGATTTCTGTGGGTGAGGGTACAACAAAGAAACAGGGGATTGTGTACATCACCAATAAGCTGACCCATAACGGGGTTGATTACTTTAATGACAAGGAAGGTTATACAGTGCTGCTGACCCTTGCGGACAAACAGGGACAGGTGCTGTACGGGGCGTATTTCCCGCTGCAGAGTATTCCGCTTGCTGACGAGAGTTTTCAGTATTCATTCGGCTATAAGGATGGTGATGTCGTCAAGCCTGATGTGATCCCGTTTCCATCTGCTCCGGAACCGGCACGCTTCGCCCTTCAGGTTGTGTATCACCCCTCCAGGTTGCTGGAGCGTAAGGGAGAAGCCAGATTCATGATCTACGGGCTTGATGATAAAGGGATGCCGAATTTTGAAAAGCTGATGTCTGACAGTAAGGTGTTAATTGGGGAATCATTGCAGACGGGTGATCTGGCGCTATCCGCCAAGGAAGTCCGTTATTGGGTTTCCATGAGTGTGCGCCATGAACCGGGCAAGCCGATTGTACTGACCAGTTTATGGGCCGGTTTGGCCGGGATGATTATCACCACTCTTGGCCGGATGTTTAAAAAACCGAGCGGTAAAAAATCGGCAGGACTTTCTGATTGATCCAGACGAGATCAGATAAGCGTTGTTGTGGCCATGGCACTAATGCGCTGACGGTTGGTGTTGCTTTTGCGGTTGTCGTCACGATAACCCTGATATGTTTTGCTCCTGATCTCGGTAATTCGCTGCTTGATTGGGACGATGCCGGGTATATTACTGAAAACACCCACATCCATTCACTTTCTCTGAAAACGGTGTGGTGGGCATTCAGCTCATTTTATCTCAACTACTGGGCCCCGCTGACCTGGCTGTCTCTGGCCCTTGACTATGCGGTCTGGGGCCTGAACCCGGTCGGGTATCATCTGACCAACAATATCCTTCACGCGTTCAATGCCGGGCTATTTTTTCTCATCTGCATGGAACTATTGGCTATCCGTTCTCCCGGGTTCCTGCGGGTAAATGAGGACGCACCTTTCCTGCATATCAGATCGCAGCTGCTTTGTGCCGTGCTGGCGGCACTCTTTTTTGCAATTCACCCGTTGCGCGTTGAATCGGTGGCCTGGGCCACAGAACGGAAAGATGTTCTCAGCCTGTTTTTTGGTCTCCCCGCCGTTCTGTTCTACCTGCGGCATAGCAGGTCAAGCGCCAGCGCTGCAATGTCCCCCGATTACTGGCTGTCCCTTCTGCTTTTCACCCTCTCTTTATTGAGCAAGTCGATGATGGTGACGCTGCCGGTCGTGCTGCTGGTGCTGGACTGGTTTCCTCTCAAGAGGCTGCAGCCATCGTGTATCGCCGCGACGCTGACCGAAAAGGCACCTTTCTTCATTCTGTCCGGCGCCGCGTCTTTGCTGACCGTGAAGGCGCAGGCAGATATGCTGGCCTCATCTGACCATATCACCATGTTTACTCGCCTGCTGAATGCGTTCAATTCTATCTGGGCCTATCTGCAATTAACGGTCTGGCCGCTGAACCTGAGCCCTTTTTATGTGCATCCGGTTTCGATCATGCATCTGACACCGGGAAACGTTCTGCCGATTGTTTTTTTTGTCGTGGTAACGATCTGTTGTGTGATGACCTTCAGACGCGTGCCGGTATTCATGGCGGTCTGGCTGATCTACCTGGTCACCCTGTTGCCGTTTCTGGGCATTACACAGTCCGGTCCGCAGGCTATGGCGGGGCGCTTTACCTATCTGGCCGGGCTGCCGCTGGCACTATTGTTTTCCCTGGGTGTCATGTATATTGTCATGAGGCTGCGCGGATCACCGGCGGCAACTGTCACACTCGGCAGTACGGTGACCGTGCTGTTACTGGCCTGCGGCTATCTGACGGTTCGAGAAATTGCCTTCTGGAAAGATGACGTAACCCTCTGGACGCGGGTCATTGAAATGAGCCCCGATACGGGACGGGCATATTTCCAGCGCAGTTATGCCTATCGCCTGAAGCATGATTACCAGCATGCTCTGGCGGATATTGAACGGGCGATTGCCATCGCGGCACGCAAGAATTACCGCGCCATGCATGAACTGTATTGGAAGCGCGCCGCCATACGTCTGGATATGGGAGAGTATGCCAATGCCGTGACTGATTATACCAGGGCACTGGAGAGCGTAGCGGACAGTTCGCGCGCCATGATCCTCTATGAGCGCGGACTGGCCCGGCAAAAGCTTGGCAGCACCGACCTGGCCAATGAGGATTTCAGGATGTCGGAGATGGTTGTGCGTTCAAGGTAAGGCGCGTCAGAATAAAGCATCATCTCAATGATCCTGAAGGACACACATGGCAAAGATCCTGATTATAAAACTGGGGTATTCGGAAACCATTGACGCCGGTATCAGCACGGTGCCAAGCCTTGGCGATGTTTTGAGGACGACCGTGATTCTCCACCCTTTCAAGGGCGACAACGTGACCTGGCTGGTTGACGAAGGCGCTTATCCGCTGCTGAAAAATAATCCGTATATAAACCGCATCCTGACCTACGATCTCTCATCGGTACTCCAGTTGCAGCGAGAACGTTACGATACGGTCATAAACCTGGAAAAGGGGCCGGGAATATGCGCTCTGGCCGACTCAATCAATGCTTGGCGACGTTATGGCTTCCGCTTTGATGAGCAGAGTGGAACCGCGCTTGCATATGACGGTTGCGAATGGCTTTTCAATCTGTGTTCGGACAAAAATTTAAAAAAAACACATCCGGCAAGCTGGCAGGAGTCGCTCCTGAAGATAATAGGCGCGTCATGGGAGGGGCAGGAGTACCTGCTCGGCTATCACCCCGCGACCAGAGAGGTTCATGATGTCGGTTTCAACTGGGCGGTAGGTTCCAAATGGCCCAACAAAGGGTGGCCCGGCAGGCACTGGGAGGAGCTCAAAACTCTTTTGCAGGGGGAGCGTTCGTGTTCAATGCAGCAGGGGATGGATAATCTCAATCTCTACATGGACTGGATAAACTCCTGCCGTCTGCTGGTGACCAATGACAGTCTCGGTTTGCATATAGCTCTGGCGCTTAAGAAAAAGGTGGTCGTGCTGTACGGCCCGACCAATCCGAACGAGACCTGGTTTTACGGGCGAGGGGAGCTGCTGTTCCCCGATGTTGAGTATGACTGTATCCCGTGTCTGGGGCCGGTCTGCAGCCGGAATACATGCTGCATGGAGTTTATCAGCCCGCATGCTGTCAAAGAGCGGATTGACCGATTATTGAGCGCGGGGATATGAAAGATCAATTCAGGATCGACAGCCACAAGCTGATGTTTCACCCACGCACCGTGGCCAGATGGCTTGAGGGGGAGACAATCTACCCGCTCTACATGGAATTGTCGCCATCCGGAGCCTGTAATCACCGCTGCAGCTTTTGCGCCCTGGATTATCTGGAATATCGCCCTCGTTTTCTTTCGACCGAAATCTTGAAAGAACGCGTACACGAGTTGGGGCGACTGGGCCTGAAAAGCCTGATGCTGGGAGGCGAGGGGGAACCGCTGCTGCATCGTGATTGCGCCGGTATTATCTCGCATGCAAAAGGGTGCGGCATTGACGTGGCATTGACAACAAACGGAGTGCTGCTCGACCGGAATTTCTGCGAACAGGCCTTGACAAGTCTGAGCTGGATAAAGGCAAGTATTAATGCCGGTCTGCCGGAGACATATGCCAGAATCCACCGGAGCAGTACTCACGATTTTGATACGGTGCTGAATAACCTTTCAGCGGCTGTGGAGTTCGGCAGGAAGGTCGGCTCTGCCTGTGTGATCGGGGCCCAGATCGTCCTGTTGCCTGAAAATGCTGCCGAGGTTGAAAACCTGGCTCATCTGTGCCGGGAAGCGGGACTGAGTTACCTCGTTATCAAGCCTTATTCGCAGCATCACAAAAGCCTGACCCGGGAATTCGCCCACATTGATTACACTCCCTTCCTGCCGCTGCTGGAGCGTCTTGAAGCCGCAAATGATGAGAGTTTTCGGGTGATTCTCCGCGATAAAACCATACGCAAGATGCAGAGGGAAAAACGTGGCTACGGGCGTTGTCTCGCTCTGCCGTTCTGGTCTTATGTTGACGCCGGGGGGGACGTGTGGGGTTGCAGCTCACATATGGGAGATGAGCGCTATTTCTACGGTAATATCAATCATGAAACTTTTCAGGAAATCTGGCTGGGGGAGAGAAGACGGCGATCTCTTGAGTTTGTTGCCGAGGAGCTGGATCCCGAAACGTGTCGTATGAACTGCCGGATGGACGAAATCAACCTGTATCTGTGGGAATTGACCCATAGCACTCCCCATATTAATTTTATCTGAAGGAATCATTGTGAAACCTGTTTCCGAAATTCTGATTGAGCTTTACCGGACCATGCTGCGTATCAGGCGCTTCGAGGAACGGGTCGTAGCCCTGTACCCGGAGCAGCAGATGAAGACGCCGGTGCACCTCTGCCTGGGGCAGGAGGCGATACCGGCAGGGGTATGTATCCATTTGGGGAGAGAGGATCAGATCTTCAGCACGCACCGTTCGCATGGGCACTGCATCGCCAAAGGGATGTCGCTTAAGTCGATTGCGATGGAACTTTACGGGAGGGAAACGGGCTGTTGCCGGGGGCGGGGCGGATCAATGCATTTGGCAGATCCGGAACAGGGCATACCCGGTTCAACCGCAATTGTCGGCGGATCTATACCTTTGGCCGTTGGAGCGGCTTTGTCGGCAAAGATGCAGGATAACGGAAGGGCTTCCGTCGCGTTTTTCGGCGATGGCGCTTCGGAAGAGGGGAGCTTCCATGAAAGCCTCAACTTTGCGGCGCTGCACCACCTGCCGGTTCTGTTTGTCTGCGAAAACAACCAGTACGCTACCAGTTCGCGGCTGGCGGCGCGTCAGCCCGATACCGGAATCGCCGCCAAGGGGGCCGGTTACGGTATTCCCTCCCGTGAGCTTGACGGTAATGATGTGCTAGCCGTTTACCGTGCTGCCGGAGAAGCGCTGGGACGGGCCAGGGCTGGAAAAGGCCCTACTCTGCTGGAGTGCCGCACCTGGCGGTGGATGGGGCATGTGGGGCCGACATGCGATGTGGAAAATGGCTGCCGTCCGCGAGATATGCATGAGGAATGGCTGTCCCGCTGTCCGCTGGAGCAGCTCCGGATTCGGCTTCCGGAGTCCGGAGCGCTATCCCCGGATTTTCTTGAATCAACAGAGCTGGCAGTTTGCCTGGAAATAGATAGCGCTTTCAACACTGCCCGGCACTCTCCTGATCCTGACCCCTCGCAGATCCTCCGTTATGTGGACGGGAGGGGCTGATATGCCGTGGACCGGAATTCAGGCAGATGGCAGGCGTGATTGCGAAGTTTATGGCGCTGACGGTGAAGCGGGGCGGCAGCTCACCTATCGCGATGCCATCCGCGAAGCTCTGGATCAGGCGCTCGGGATGGATCCGCGGGTCTTTCTGATCGGCGAGGGTATTGATGATCCGGGAGGAGTGTTCGGTTCGACCCTTGGTCTGGCAGAAAAGTATGGCTCACTCCGTGTTATGGACATGCCGCTGGCCGAGAATGGCCTGACGGGGGTGGCAGCCGGAGCGGCCATGACCGGGATGAGGCCGGTGCTGATTCATATGAGGGTCGATTTTCTTCCGATGGCCATGGACCAGATCGTAAATCATGTGGCCAAGTGGCGCTACATGACGGGTGGAAAAGTGTCGGTGCCGCTTACCATACGGGCGATTACCGGTCGCGGCTGGGGTTCTGCAGCCCAGCATTCCCAAAGTCTTCATGCCCTGTTTGCTCACATTCCGGGGCTGACGGTGGTGATGCCCGCATCCCCCCGCGATGCCAAGGGCCTGCTGATGGGGTGCATCGCTTCCGGTGAACCTTCTCTCGTTATCGAACACCGCTGGCTGTACGATCTCAAGGAGGTAGTGCCGGAGGAGCCGTTTCTTGTTCCGCCGGGAGTCGGGCTTATCCGTCGTGAGGGCACGGATGTTACGCTGGTTGGAGTTTCTCACGCGGTTTATGACCTTTTGCTGGCGGCGGAACAGTTGGCCACAGAGGGTATCAGCGCTGAGGTGCTGGACCTGCGCTCCGTACGCCCGCTGGACGAGGCGTTGATTATATCTTCAGTCAGGAAAACCGGTAGAATGGTTGTCATGGACACCGGCTGGAAACGATGTGGTATATCTGCTGAAGTTGCGGCGGTTGTTTCCGAGAGCGCGCATGATGCGCTGAGAGCGCCTTTCCGGCGGATATGCATCGCCGAGTGTCCCGCTCCGGCTTCTGCCGTGCTGGAAGACGCTTATTATCCCGGCTGCGCCGATGTCGTCGCATGTGTGAAAGGACTGCTGTGAGCAGTATTGCCGTAACCGTTGTTATGCCCGCTCTGAACGAAGCAGGTAACCTGGCCGGGGCTGTTGCCAACGTGCTGGACAGCTTTCGCCACCGACAGATCAACGGTGAACTGATTATTGTTGATGATGGCAGCAGCGACGGCACCGGTGCCATGGCTGACAGGTATACTTGTGTTTATGACAATGTCCGCGTACTCCATCATGAAAATCCGCAGGGGATCGGAGCATCGTTCTGGGCAGGGGTCTCGGCTTCTGCCGGGGAGGTCGTTGTCATGATTCCGGGCGATGGCGAGAATGATGCGGAGGAAATACTGCGCTATTTCCCTCTTATGGAAGAGGTCGATATCGTCATACCGTTCGTCTATAACAGTACCATGGCCCGTTCCCTCGGGCGCCGGTTCCTCTCGATTGTCTTCCGGGAGATCATTAAAGCCGGTTTCGGCCTGTCTCTTAACTACATGAACGGGACGGTCATGTACCGCCGCACTGTTTTCGAAGGTATTGAGCTCAAAAACGAGGGGTTTTTCTACCAGTCAGAACTGCTGATTAAAACGATTTCCCGTGGATATCTGTATGCTGAAGTGCCGTGCGCCCTCAGGCAGCGCGGCAGCGGAGACTCCCGCGCCACGACCTGGAAGTCTCTCAAACGGGTGGCCTCCGGATATATCCAGACTTTTTCTGATATTCATTTTGGGACGAAGAGGAGCGGCATCGCCAAAGGGACAGCTACTGCCCGAAGGTCCGGAGATTTGCAAAAATGGAACGGCTGATTCTTGACGGACATAAGCTTAACTGGCATCGGGACCGGGTTGAAGCATGGCTGGCGGGTGAGCGCATAGCGCCTGTAACCATAGATTGCTCATTGACCCGTTCCTGTAGCTACCGCTGCTCTTACTGTTACGGTCAGCTGCAGGAGAATGACTCCCGACCAATGACAAAGGACGTGATATTCCGATTTCTTGATGACGCTGCCGAGATAGGAGTGAAGGGGATCAGCTTTGTCAGCGACGGCGAGAGTACCTGTTCTCCGTACCTGTACGATGCGCTGGAGCGAGGCATGGCAAATGGATTGGACATGGCGATTGGGACCAACGGTTTTCTCTTGGAGGATGACCGCCTTGAAGATATCCTGCCATCGCTGACTTATCTCCGCTTCAATATTTCTGCCGGTGAGCCGTTGCGCTATGCCGAGATACATGGTTGTGGCGAAGATGCCTTTCACAAGGTTGTTGCAACCATTCGTAAGGCCGTTGCCATTAAGCGCCGCAAAGGGCTGAATGTGACTATTGGTCTACAGATGGTTCTGCTGCCCGCATTCCGTGATCAACTTGTCTTATTGGCTCGACTCGGTGCGGATCTTGGGGTTGACTATCTGGTCATCAAACATTGCAGCGATGATGAAAATGGGACGCTCGGAGTCGATTACGGGGCCTACCACGATCTGGTCGATGAGCTGAAAGAAGCGGAAGCGTTTTCCAGCGCGAGTTATCAGGTGAGTGTCAAATGGTCCAAGCTGCTGTCTGACGGCAAACGCTCATACAATTGCTGTTACGGTCCGCCGTTCATCCTGCAGCTCTCCGGATCGGGTCTGGTGGCACCCTGCGGCATGCTGTTCAATTCCCGCCACAGCCGCTATCATATCGGCAATATCGTTGAAACCTCCTTTAAGGAACTCTGGCAAGGAGAGCGATACTGGGACGTCATGAGACAGCTTGAGTCTGACACGTTTGATGTCCATACCACGTGCGGTTCGCTCTGTCTGCAACACAAGGTCAACGAGTTTCTGGAAGAGCTGAAACATGGTGTGGGCAGCATTGCTGACGAACCGGGCATAATGCCGATGCACGTCAACTTTATCTGATAATGTAGTCATCTCGGATGTTTGCTTTTCAGGTTGCCGGAGAATGATGTGAAGTGAAAAATATCGTTATTCCAGATCATTACAATTACATTGCGGTGTTTTTGACTCTTGCCTGCAATCTTGAGTGCAGCTATTGCATTAATCGATTCAACGGAGGCCGGTATGCAAAAGGGCATTTGAGTGGAGATCAATGGATACGGGGGTTGAACCGTATTGTGTCTCGATCCGGTCTGCCGATTACACTTGGCGGAGGTGAACCGAGCCTTCATCCTGACTTTTTCGCAATTATCAATGGTATCAGGCAGGATCTGAATATTGATCTGCTCACCAACCTTCAGTTCGATTCAGAATGTTTCGCGCAGCATGTCTCCCCCGCGAGGATCAAAAGGGATGCTCCATATGCTTCGATTCGTGTCAGCTATCATCCGGAGGTCATGGCGCTTGAACCGCTGGTAGAACGGGTACTCGGCTTGATAGAGCGGGGATACA
>JACRCG010000087.1 GCA_016219145.1 Deltaproteobacteria bacterium
CGATGATTTGCCCGCCATCATAGCGCTGGGGCGGCGCAAGGGCTTCTCCTTTATTCAGCTTAATACCAACGGGCTGCGGCTGGCCGTGGAGCCGGGCTACGCCGGGAGTCTGGCGGCAGCCGGTCTGGCAACTGTGTTCCTCCAGTTCGACGGAACCAATGACCTGATTCACTCCGCCCTGCGGGGACTCCCGCTGGCAGAACAGAAGCTGAAGGCGGTCAGGAACTGTGGTGAAGCCGGGCTCGGAGTTGTGCTGGTTCCAACTCTGGTGCCGGGTGTGAACACCTCGGACATCGGAAACATTATCCGCTTTGCCCTTTCGAACCTGACCGTCGTGCGCGGTGTCCATTTTCAGCCGGTCAGCTATTTCGGACGCTACGCTTCGGCCACTTCAGTTCCGGTGCATTTTACGCTTCCGGAGGTCATGCGGGCCATCGAAGAGCAGACTGGCGGACTTATGAAAGTGAGCGACTTCGTCCCGCCCGGCGGCGAAAATGCGCATTGTTCGTTCCATGGCAGTTTCTTTGCCTTGCCGGACGGACGGTTGCGCTGCATCAGTTCCGCAGCGTCCAACTGTTGCGGCGGACAGGATGGCCGCGCAGGACTGCTGCGTACGATCAGCTCAGTAGCCCGCCAATGGTCAGCTCCGAAGGGCGAAAACAAGACGGCGGAGTCATGCTGCGGTGATGATGACGTGCTTGACCTGGATCTCTTCCTGGAGCGAGCCACCAGCCACAGCTTGTCGATCTCCTGCATGGCCTTTCAGGACGCCTGGAATCTGGACATGGAGCGTTTGCGTGACTGCTGTATCTCGATCATGTCACCCGAGGGGCGCATGATCCCGTTCTGCGCCTATAATCTGACCAGCGCCAGTGGCGGGACGTTGTACCGCGACCACCAAGGATTGTCCGCATGAGAAAAACGCCGCTTGAGAGCTGGATTCGCGACAAGATCGCCTGCAATGCCGGTGAATTGTTGACGCGTGACCGGATAGAAGCATACCAGCTTGAAAAGCTGCGGGAAACGGTGGCATACGCCAGGCGAATGAGCCCGTTTTACCGGGCCTCGCTGGCCGGAGTTGACGGGCGGAAGCTGGAAGACTTTCGGACATTCTCAGAGGTGCCGTTTACCACGTCTGACGACATCAGAAGCGACGGATTGAAGATGCTCTGTACCTCTCAGGATGAGATTGAGCGGGTAGTCACGCTCCAGACATCCGGCACGACCGGCGAATCGAAACGGCTGTTTTTTACCGCAGAAGATCTGGAGCTTACGGTCGATTTTTTCAGGCACGGCATGGCAACCATGGTCGAGCCCGGCGCAACAGTAATCATATTTCTACCGGGCGAGCGTCCGGACAGCGTTGGCGACCTGCTGTCACGCGGGCTGGTCCGGCTTGGGGTGAAGCCGGTTGTGCGGGGTCCTGTGCGTGATCTGGCGGCTGAACGGGCCGAAATACTCCGGCATGCTTCCCCCTGTCTGGTCGGGATTCCAACCCAGATTCTGGCCCTGGCGCGGGGTGATGCCGGCAAGACGATACCGTCCGGCTGGGTAAAGAGTGTCCTGCTCTCCACCGATTATGTGCCGGCAGCAATTGAGCAGGAACTGGTCCGGCTCTGGGGCTGCCGCGTTTTTACCCACTACGGTATGACCGAGACCGGTCTGGGGGGCGGGGTCGAGTGCGAGGCGTGTGATGGCTACCACCTGCGCGAAGCGGATCTCTATACCGAAATTATCGATCCCGAAACCGGTCGACCGCTGCCGGACGGCACTCCGGGTGAAGTGGTCTTTACGACCCTTACCAGGCAGGGGATGCCGCTGCTGCGTTATCGCACCGGAGACCTGGCGCGAATTCTGCCGACCCCCTGTCTTTGCGGAACGGTATTAAAGCGGCTCGGCCGGGTGCAGGGGCGGATCGCGGCAACGCTGCCGCTGCAGCAGGGCTTCACTATCGGTATGGCCGCTCTGGACGAGGCTCTTTTCCCAATCGCCGGTGTGCTGAATTTTTCCGCAGAAGTCAGCGAAAATGACGGTCAGGATCAGCTTCATATCTGTCTCCAGGTTTGTGACGGGGAGGAGGAACGGGTCGCCAGGATGATTGTCGCAACTCTTTTTCAAAACGAAGCGCTTGCGCCCCTGTTTCAGCAAAAAGTACTGACAGTCGGAAGTGTCACGTTCAACAGGGAAGGGTGGTCAAGCAACGGAACAGTAAAGCGTCAGATCAGGGATTCCAGGTTTAAATAAAACAAGCGAGAAACGGGAGGAACACACAATGCCAGACAACGGCAAGAAGACATTTTTCACGGCCTGCTGCCTCTGCTATCAGAGCTGCGGAGTTGAGGTGACGGTAGAGGGTGGCAAGGTTGTCGCGGTAAAAGGGCAGGAATCACATCCGATGAACAAGGGGATACTCTGCGCCAAGGGGCAGGCCATGATCGAACATCTGTACCACCCCGATCGACTCAAACACCCGCTCAAGAAGGTGGATGGGCAGTTTGTGCAGATCTCGTGGGAGCAGGCCTATAGCGAGATAGCCGCCAAACTGAAGGAGCTTAAAGAAGAATTTGATCCCTCAGTGCTCGGTTTCTTCTGCGGCTCCATCGGGGTTGAAAACCTCGAAATGGGCTCACTCACCCATCGTTTCAAGGCCGCCTTCGGCACGCCCAACTTCTTCTCGGTCGAGAGCATCTGCTTCCGGATGAGGATCCGCTCCCGGCAGATCACGTTCGGCAAGTATCCGGTGGAAGAAATGGATTCCAAGCTGTACATCCTCTGGGGGCACAACCCGGCCGCCTCTGACATCGCCCTCTCGATAGCTATCCAGGAAAACCTCAAGAAGGGCGCCAAGGTTGTCGTGATCGACCCACGGAGGATCGCCATCGCAGATCAGTCTGAAATGTATCTGGCAATCCGGCCCGGCACCGACGGCGCTCTGGCCCTGGCGCTGATCAACGTCATCATCAACGAAGACCTCTATGACCACGAATTCGTCGAAAAATGGACTCTCGGTTTTGACAAGCTTGTGCCGCATATCCAGCCCTACACCCCTGAGTGGGCCGAGGCGATCACCGAAGTTAAAGCCGAAGACATCAGGAAACTGGCCCGGCTCTTCGCCGGAACCCGTGGCGCCAGTATCTGCCACGGCACCTGCACTCAGGATCAGCAGGCCAACGGCAGCCAGACCGACCGCGCCATGTCGATTCTGCAATCCATCACCGGCAACATCAATGTACCGGGCGGCTGGGTCATCAGCCCCCGCCTGTCGCTCTCCGACATCAGCCTGCCGGTCAAGGGTAAACCGCTGGGAGCCGAAGAATACCCGCTCTTCTACGAGCTCTGGAACAGGACCAGCCCCTACGCGGTCATGAACATGGTACCCGAGAGTGTGCCGGACAAGCTCAAAGCCTTTATCGTGGCGGGCGGCAATCCGCTGGTCACCATGCCGGACTCGAACGCCCTGACCGAAGCCTTCAAAAAACTCGACCTGCTGGTGGTCTACGACCTCTTCATGACTGAAACGGCCGAACAGGCCCACTATGTGCTGCCGGCCGCCAACCAGCTCGAATTCTGGGGGCTGGGCTACAACTACAACGTCTGCCACTGCCTCCCCTTCCTGATGTTGCGTCCGCCGGTGGTGGGTCGTTATCATGAATGCAAGACCGTTCTTGAATTCTACAAGGAATTGGCCGAAGCGTGCGGATTCGGGGAATTGTTCCCCTGGAAGAGCGACGGTGAACTGGTGGCCCATGAGCTGGAGCCGTGCAGCTTAAGCTTCGACTACCTGCGCGAGCATCCGGAAGGGGCCTTCTACCAGGAGAAGAGCTACGAGCTGACCGAGCGCTCCTTTGCCACGCCGTCACGCAAGATCGAGATCTACAGCGATGCCTTTGAGCATGTCGGCTTCAATCCGCTGCCGACCTATCTGGAACCGGAAAAGAGTCCGCAGGGCACTCGATGGGAGGAGCTGGGCGGCACATATCCTCTGGTTTTGTCTACCGGGACACGCTACATTCATTATAACGGCTCCCAGATGCACAATATCGCATCATTAAAAAAGCAGGATCCGTATCCGCGGGCAGAGATGGGGCCGGAGACGGCCGCCAGATACGGTCTTGCACACCTGGATGACGTTATCATCGAGACCGATCGCGGCTGGGTGAAGATGAAGGCCGAGGTAAGCGACCGCACCATGGAAGGGGTGGTGCTGGTGCCGCACGGCTGGCCCAGGGATGCCAACTGCAACCGCCTGACCGATTGCCAGTGCCGCGAGCCGATCATGGGTTATCCACAGTGGAAAGGGCTGCTCTGTAGTATCAGAAAGGCTGAGTAATTTGCTTGCTTTGCCGGTTGAAATCTAGTAGTCAGCTTGTTGGTTGCCGGTGCGGAGAAATACCTCCTCGCCGCATACCTGATGCTAACCGGCATTTTTTCTGGGAAGGTTTTTTATGAGCAGTTTTATCCGTTCCTACAAGATCCGTTTTGAAGATTGCGACATGGCGGGGATAGTTTTTTATCCTCAATACGTCCTGATGCTCCATAGAATTGTTGAAGATTGGTTTGCCGAGGCGCTGGACATGCCGATGAGCATCATGCATCGCCAGCATAAAATCGGTTTCCCCACGGTAAACCTGAAGGTTGATTTCAGGAAGGCCAGCCGCCTGGATGAGGTGCTGGAGTGGTCTCTGGAAGTTCGCCGGCTCAAGACCAGATCTGCCACACTCGGCATCTGCGCCTGTTACCGGGATGAACGGCGCTTGGAAGCGGAAATAACAATTGTGTCAGTCGATCTTGTTGATGGAGATATATCTTCACGTGAAATCCCGCACGGGATCCGGGCCGGGATGGAAGCTTATCTGTATGCCTGAAATGAACATCATAGAGGGCGACCAGATAGATCGCTTGAAGTTTGAAGCCATTCTCTCAGACCTGTCAGCCGCTTTCATCAATGTGCATGTCAGTGAAGTAGATGGGAAAATTGTCCAGGGTTTGCAAAGAATTGTAGAGTTTCTGGGGGTTGACCGCAGTACCGTCTGGAAAGTTACTCCGGATGGGAAGATGCACTGCACACATTCATTTGCCCGGCCCGGTATAAAGCCGCCGCCTGATGTCATCTTGAATCTGGTGCCGATTTGGGAGGCGATGGTGCTGGATGGAGAAATCTTTGAAATATCAGATGTTGACGAACTTCCGGAGAGTCAAATCAGAGAAAAAGAGTATTGCAAGGCGCAAGGCGGCATCAGGTCAATCATGTTTTTGCCGGCCAGTGTCGGAGGAGTTGTCGTAGGATTTATCACTTTTGTCTCCTATAGCGCAAAAAAAGCCTGGCCTACCGAGCTGATTAACCGTTTGCGTCTGCTTTGGGACGTGTTTACCAATGCGCTTGAACGGAAACGGGCCGATCAGAAAATCCAGAGAGCACTTGAGGAGATCCAGGTTCTCAAGGATCGCCTGGAAGCAGAAAATCTCTACCTTCGAGACCAGATCGATATTGAATACAAACACCACGAAATCATCGGCAAGTCAGACGTAATCAAGAGGGTGCTGCTGCGGGTGGAACAGGTTGCGGCAACCGATTCTACAGTACTCATTCTGGGAGAAACCGGTACCGGCAAGGAATTGATTGCCAGGGCTATTCACAATTCCGGTTCACGCAGAAACCGCGCCATGATCAAGGTGAATTGCGCGGCACTGCCGGCAGCGCTGATCGAAGCCGAACTGTTTGGACGCGAAAAAGGGGCCTATACCGGAGCCGTAACCAGACAGGCAGGCAGATTCGAGGCCGCCAACGGATCGACGATATTTCTTGATGAGATTGGCGACCTGCCGCTGGAGTTGCAGGCCAAACTGCTGCGAGTGATTCAGGAGGGGCAATTCGAGCGGCTTGGCAGTCCTCATCCGATTGATGTTGACGTGCGTGTGATAGCCGCAACAAACAGAAATCTTGCACTGGCTGTCAAGGAGGGACGATTCAGGGAAGATTTGTATTATCGCCTGAACGTATTTCCAATTTCAGTTCCTCCGTTGCGTGAACGCCGCGAAGACATACCTTTACTGGTCTCGGCCATGGTCGAGGAATTCAGCAAAAATTTCGACAAGAAAATAGAGCGTATACCGAAAAAGAGCATGGACGCCATGGAGCTTTATCAGTGGCCGGGCAATATCCGTGAGCTGAGAAACGTTGTTGAAAGAGCCATGATTTTGAGTAACGGCACCACTCTGGTTGTTGACGTTCCTGATATCTCTGCCGCTATTTCCGCCCCTGCGCTGTCGATCGCCGAAATCGACAGAAGGCATATTGTATCAGTATTGGAAAAAACCGGGTGGCGTGTGCGGGGGAAAAACGGGGCTGCTGAAGTTCTCGGGCTCAAGCCGACCACACTGGATTCGCGGATGAAGAAATTGGGTATCAAGAGAAACATCACTGTATCCGAAATATCGTAGCCACTCCGAAATATCGTATATATATTGCCAGCTGGGCCGTGATGTGTAAGTATGTCTTTCCGGGTTGTATTTCAAGCAGTTAGCCCGCCTTCCTCACCACATTAGTAACTGTCTTCTGTAAAAACATCCGAAATATCGTAGTTAGTGATGGCCTTCGCAAAAATACAAAACGTGTTATAATTATTTGTAATAATAAAAACAGATGGTTATGCTATGTATATTATTGCAGATGCTCGTGGCATGCAAAGTGCAAAACAATTTGCTATGATTTTACAAAGCGGTAGCTGTGTGTGCCAAAATGTATCAATTAGCATTGAATATTCAGTAGGTTGCCAATGCGAGTCGTTCAAAAGTCGTTTGATACAAACAATTATTTAATGCAATTATTCGGGGGCAGTATCATGGAAGATAATCTGGCGCGGGGTGGTGGTTTTCTCTTGACCTGCGCAAACGGGAAAACAATATTCACTCCGGAAGAGTTTTCGGATGAGCAACGCCAGTTTGCCGAGACTACTGAAGATTTTGTCAGGAAGGAGCTGTTGCCGGATCTTGATAAGATGGAACAGCAGGATTTTAATCTGGTAGTCGCTAAACTGCGGCGCTGTGCCGAGCTGGGACTGTTTCTGGTTGACGTTCCCGAAGATTTTGGGGGCCTGGAGCTGGACAAAGTCACCAGCATGCTGCTGGCCGAAAAAATTGCTCCGGCCGGTTCCTTTTCAATCACATATGGCGGTCAGACCGGCATAGGACTGCTGCCGCTGGTCTATTACGGGACTACAGACCAGAAAACACGTTACCTTGAAAAACTCACATCCGGGGCCTGGATCGGCGCCTACGCGCTGACGGAGCCGGGCAGCGGAAGTGATGCCCTGAGTGCGCGGACGACCGCTACTCTGTCAGCGGACGGTCGTTTTTACATTTTGAACGGCGTGAAACAGTTCATAACCAATGCCCGCTTTGCAGACCTTTTTACGATTTTTGCCAAAATTGACGGCAAGCATTTTTCAGCCTTTCTGGTGGAGAGAGGTTATGACGGGTTTTCGATCGGTGACGAGGAAAAAAAGATGGGGCTGAAAGGTTCGTCAACCGCACAGCTTTTTCTGGATAATGTCATGGTGCCGGTGGAAAATCTGCTCGGGGAGCCTGGCAAGTGGCATAAAATCGCCTTCAATGTCCTTAATATCGGACGGTTGAAGTTGGCGGCTACTGCTGGCGGTATGGCCAAGGGCGCATTTGCCGAGGCCGCCGGTTATGCCACAGAACGAAAGCAGTTTGGTCGCGCTATCGGCGAGTTCGGCGCAATAAAAGAAAAACTGGCCGATATGACCGCCGCCATATTTGCCTCGGATTCGGTCGTTTATCGTGTGGCTGGAATGCTGGATGCCCGTATAGCCACTCTGGAGCGGGGCGGAGAGGATTATTACGAGCGTTATCAGCAGGCGATCGAGGAGTATGCGATAGAATGCGCCATTGCCAAGGTCTTTTGTACTGATGTGCTGGCCGGAGTTGTTGATGAGGTAGTGCAGGTTCATGGCGGTTATGGCTATGTCAGCGAATACGCAGCCGAACGCTATTACCGTGATGAGCGCATCCAGAGGATTTTCGAAGGCACCAATGAAATCAACAGAATTCTGATCCCCACCCTGCTGTTTCGCAGGGCTGAGAGTGGCGTATTTGACCTTACCGCAAATATTGAGGCGGCCCGGACTGAAATCAAATATGGTGAAGTTGCCAGCTGTGCAGGGGGACTGTTTCCGCTTGAATTCAAGCTGCTAGCCAACCTGAAGACCCTTTTTCTGAAATTGCTGGGAGCTGTAAACCGGTCAGCTGATACTCAGGAGGTCCTGCTGGCGGTTGCTGACATGAGTATCTCTATTTTTGTTCTGGAAAGCGTACTCCTGAGGGAAAGCAAGATTTTCGCCTCTTCCGGCGCAGGCAGGAAAGAGCTGCTGGAATCGGTGCTGAAAGTAGTCGCTTTTGAACAGGCGTCCTGTTTTTATCTGGCTGCCGGCCGCTGTTCCGCCTACCTTCTCAAGGGAGAGGCAATCATTGAACAACAACTGCTTGCATCCAGGCTGACCGCATATCCGGTTGAAGGTCTGCTGGAAGCCAAACAGCGGCTGGCGGAAGCGGCCAAGGATTCAGGAAAATACTTTCTGTAAGTATATGAAAATGTACGGGGGAACTAACATGCAACCAGCTGATTTTGCACCGATAGATTTTGCTCCGGCATTGGTGAACGTGGAAGAGACTCCGGATGGAGGATATATTTTAAGTTCACCGATGCCGCTTGATGCTTATGAGGAGAGTCTGGGGGTAATGCTGCGGCGCTGGGCTAAAGAGACTCCGGATAAAACATTTCTCGGCGAGCGGCAGCCGTCAGGGGAGTGGAGGCGCGTATCGTATCGCGAAGCCGCGCTGATGGCTGATGCGATCGCCCAGGCGCTGATCGAGCGGAATCTTGGCCCCGATCGGCCGGTCATGATTCTTTCAGGCAATTCCATCAGCCACGCGCTTCTGATGCTGGGCGGTTTTATTGCCGGTGTTCCGGTAGCCCCTGTTTCGGTGGCCTACTCGCTGATGAGCAACGACTTTCTCAAGTTGAAGGCAATTTTTTCAGAAGTCAGGCCGGCCTTGATCTTTGCTGAAAACGGCGCAACATTCTCACGTGCCTTGTCGGCTCTTGACCTTAGTGGTGTTGAAGTGGTTGTAAGGGGTGATCAGACTGAGGGGATAGCGGCCACATCTTTTGCCAGCCTGCTTGAAACCGCAGTTACTGAAGATGTTGATAAAGCGTTCAGCAAGGTCGGCTCCGAAACAATTGCCAAGATCCTGTTTTCCTCAGGTTCAACCGGGCAGCCCAAGGGAATCCTCAATACCCATAGAATGCTCTGTGCCAGCCAGCAGATGATTACCCAGCTATGGCCGTTCACGAAAAAAACGCCTCCGGTGCTGGTTGATTGGCTCCCCTGGAATCATACTTTCGGCGGAAATCATAATTTCAACCTGGTGCTGAAAAGCGGCGGAACGCTATACATCGACGAAGGCAAACCGATGCCCGGATTGGTGTTGAAAACGGTTAACAACCTGGCCGAGATCTCACCGACCATATACTTTAATGTCCCGTCCGGGTTTGCCATGCTGCTCACGCACCTAGAGCGTGACGAGTCTTTGAGGAATAATTTTTTCAAAGATCTTCAGCTGATTTTTTATGCCGGCGCCGCCCTGCCGCAGGATATGTGGCAGAGACTGGAAGCTGTTTCCATACTTGCTACCGGTCGCAAGGTCCCCATGACTTCCTCCTGGGGTTCAACAGAAACATCACCACTGGCAACATCGGCGCACTTTCCGATTGACAGGGCCGGAGTAATCGGGCTTCCATGTCCCGGGGTCAGTCTCAAGATGGTCCCCAGCGGGGAAAAATTCGAACTTAGAGTCAAGGGGCCAAATGTCACTCCCGGTTATCTGAACCGTCCCGATTTGACCAGAGATGCTTTTGACGACGACGGATTCTACAAAATTGGTGACGCCGGCATGTTTGCCGATCCTCTATGCCCGAGCAAGGGGATCACATTTGCGGGGCGGATTGCGGAGGATTTCAAGCTTACCACCGGAACCTGGGTGCATGTCGGCAAAACCAGGCTGGATGTGTTGACAGCGGCGGCTCCGCTGTTGCAGGATGCGCTGGTAGCCGGGCATGACCGCGAGTTCATCGGAATTCTGGCCTGGCCGAATATCGCGGTCTGCCGGGACCTCTGCGGTGACGGCGAGGCCGCACTGGCCATGGAAAAACTGGTGAGCAGTGCAGCGGTAATTGAACATCTGCGCCTGGCTATGGCAAAATACAACGGGGCCAATATTGGATCGGCATCCCGCATCCGGCGGGTCATATTGATGACCGAGCCCCCTTCGATCGACGCCAACGAAATTACCGATAAAGGCTATATCAACCAGAGAGCTGCCCTGGAGCGGAGGGCTGCCCTTGTGGAACGCCTGTACGAGGCTCAGCCCGGTCCAGAAGTGATCACTGTTTCTTAACTTGGAAGAAAGGTTCTCATGGATTTATCTACGATTCTGATTCTTTCCCAGGATGCTTTCACCAGCGGCGCGATCTATGCCCTGCTGTCGCTGGCGCTGATACTGGTATTCGGGGTGACCCGAGTGGTCTTCATACCACAGGGGGAATTTGTCTCCTACGGCGCCTTGACACTGGCCAGTTTACAACTGGGCGTGGTTCCGGGCACGGTCTGGCTGCTGCTGATACTGGCCTGCCTGGCAGCGATTATGGAAACCGTCAGGCTGCTTCTGTCCGGAGCCGTGCGGAAGTTGCCGCGTTCCCTGGCCGTCATACTGGGGCCGCCGCTGATGATTGCAGTACTGGTAAAGGTCTGTGCGCCGATGCATCTGGCTCTGGGCTGGCAGATACTTCTGACAATGCTGCTTGTAATGCCGATGGGGCCTCTGATTTACCGGGTGGCCTTCAGGCCGCTGGCGGACGCCTCCGCGCTGGTGTTGCTGATTGCGGCGGTGGCGGTTCACTTTGTGCTGGTCGGACTGGGCCTGCTCTTCTTCGGCGCCGAGGGGGTCCGAACCCCGCCATTTTCAGATGCGCAGCTCACGTTAGCCGGGCTGAACATTTCCGGACAGAGCCTCTGGGTATATGCGTCCAGTTTTGTATTTATCGGACTGCTGGCCTGGTTTTTCAGCAAAACCCTGTACGGAAAAGCATTACGGGCAGTTGCATTTAACCGTAACGGCGCCCGTCTGGTCGGAATCAGCCCTGATCAGGCCGGTACGCTGTCATTTGCGCTGGCTTCGATCATCGGCTGCCTGTCCGGCGTGCTGATCGGCCCGATAACAACGATCTATTATGATTCCGGTTTTCTGATCGGACTGAAGGGATTTGTCGGTGCGATTTTCGGCGGCATGGCCAGCTATCCGCTGGCCGCAGCCGGCGCCATGATGGTCGGTTTCTCGGAATCATTCTCATCTTTCTGGCTGAGCGGCTACAAGGATGTGGTGGTCTTTACCATGATTATCCCGGTGCTCCTGTGGCGCTCGCTTTCAACAATTCATTATGAGGAAGAAGAATGATACGCAGAATCGGACTGATACTGTTTTTACTGCTGCTGCTGATCGTTCCGTTGCTACCTTCGTACTATCTCACCATGGGGAGTTACATCGGACTCTACAGCATGGTCGCCATCGGCCTGGTTCTTCTGACCGGGGTGACCGGACTGACATCTTTTGGTCAGGCGGCCTTCATGGGGCTGGGGGCTTATACCTCGGCGGTGCTTACCACACAGCTGGCCTGGTCTCCCTGGCTGACCCTGCTGGTCGCCCTGGCACTGACGATGCTGGTAGCCTTCATTCTGGGAGCCATTACACTTCGAATGGGGGGGCACTACCTCCCTCTGGCAACCATCGCCTGGGGGATCAGCCTCTATTTCCTGTTCGGCACCATCCCGCTCCTGGGGGGCTCAACCGGGATATCCGATGTTCAGGCCCTGAATCTATTCGGACTGGAGCTTCGCGATGAACGGCTCTTCTACTATCTCATCTGGGCGGTCTGCCTTGTCGCACTATGGATCTCCACCAACCTGCTCGATTCACGTGAAGGGCGCGCTATCCGGGCTCTTAAAGGCGGGGTTACCATGGTGGAGGCCTTCGGCGCCAGCGGCCTTCGTCTGAAAAACATCGTCTTCATCTATTCAGCTGTTCTGGCGTGTCTGGCCGGATGGCTCTATGCCCATATGCAGCGCTTTGTCAATCCCTCTCCTTTTGGCTTGAACCAGGGGATCGAGCTGTTGTTCATGATTATAATCGGCGGCCCTTTCAGCTTCTGGGGGGCCATATCCGGCGCGGCGGTTATTACTCTGCTCAAGACATTTCTTCAGGGAATCCTGCCCAAGCTGATCGGGCAGTCCGGAAATTTCGAGATCATCGTATTCGGAATTATTATCGTGGCGGTGCTGCAATGGATGCGGGGAGGGATCTGGACTCTGGTTGAACGGCTGCTTCCGCCGAAGGAAAACCGACCGGTCACTGACTCGTCCGATCTTGAAATGCGTACCCAGCCGAGGCATGGCACACTGCTGCTCAAGGTTGATGACATGTCAAAAGCCTACGGCGGCCTGATGGCTGTCAAAAACATGAGTTTTGAAGTGTCATCCGGCGAAATAGTCGGGCTGATCGGACCCAACGGGGCCGGCAAATCGACCATGTTCAACCTGATCAGCGGTGAAATACCCCGCAGCGGGGGGAGCGTACAATTCGAATCCCATATTATCAGCGGTCTGCATCCGTCGCAAATTGCCAGACTGGGCTTAAGTCGTACCTTTCAACACGTCAGGCTGATACCCGGAATGACGACGCTTGAAAATGTAATGATCGGCGCTTACCTGCGCACACATGACGGGATTTTTCAGGCCGGATTGCGCATGAACAAAGCGGCTGATGAACGGGTCCGGGCGGAAGCCGCCCACCAACTCCGGCGTGTTGGCCTTGAAGAAAGCATGTTTCTTCCCGCCGGCAGCCTGCCGCTCGGCAAGCAGCGTATTGTTGAAATTGCCCGGGCGCTCTGCGCAGACCCTCTGCTGCTGCTTCTGGATGAGCCGGCTGCCGGCCTGCGCCATCTCGAAAAAAAGGAGCTGGCCGTGCTGCTGTCGGATTTAAGAAGCTCTGGCTTGAGTGTCCTGATTGTTGAACATGATATGGAGTTTTTGATGAATCTGGTTGACCGGTTCGTGGTCATGGAGTTTGGTGAAAAGCTGGCCGAAGGACTTCCGCACGAGATCCGCTCCAACCCGGCGGTGCTTGAAGCCTATCTGGGGGGTGTATGATGGCGGAACGCCTGCTCTCTGTGCGTGATTTGCACGTCAGCTACGGAAAGGTTGAAGCGCTCTACGGGACTTCTCTAAATGTTGATCGCGGGACAATCGTCAGTGTGATCGGGCCTAACGGCGCCGGCAAGTCAACCTTGCTGAACGCCCTGATGGGCGTGCTGCCGTCACGCGGAACGGTCGAGTTCTGCGGAAACGATATGGGAGGGGTCAGCATTGAGAGCCGGGTTGCCAAAGGGCTCTGCCTGGTTCCGGAAACACGGGAGCTTTTCGCGCAGATGACAGTTGAGGACAATCTGGAGCTGGGCGCTTTTACGCGCTACCGGCGTGGTGATAAAAATATACGGAAAACACTGGAGATGGTATACTCCCTTTTCACCCGTCTGGAACAGCGCCGCACCCAGTTTGCCGGCAGTCTCTCCGGCGGCGAAAGGCAGATGCTGGCCCTCGGCCGCGCTCTGATGAGCCAGCCAACCCTCTTGATGCTGGATGAACCGAGCCTCGGGCTGGCGCCGCTGATTGTAAAAGAGATTCTGCACACCATCAGCGATCTGCGCTCAACCGGTGTAAGCATCCTGCTGATCGAACAGAATGCTCGGGCCGCCCTTCAGATTTCCGATTACGGCTATGTACTTGAAAACGGTGAAATAGCTCTTGAGGGGTTGAGCAGTCAACTGGCCAACAACCCCAGGGTGATTGAGAGCTACCTGGGGATCGGCGGGGGGGAAGGAAGCTAAAGTCAGTTCAAAGTTCAAAGTTCGAAGTTTAACCTTGAACCTTGAACCACGAACCACGAACAAACAGTTGTACAATCCGGCGTGCTCTTAAGGAGCCGTCCAATAAAACAGGGAGGTATCAGATGAAACAGATTATGGCAGGAATCAGTATGCTGGCAGTTATGGCAGCAGCAGCGGTTGCGCAGGCGGATATCACAATTGGCGTGAACCTCTCCTCAACCGGTCCGGCGGCTTCTCTCGGCATGGCGGAGAAAAATGCGGTCTCAATCGGTCCCGCAACAATCGCCGGACAGAAGGTACATTATGTCATCTATGATGATGCCACCGACACCACCACTGCCGTACAGAACGTGAAACGCCTGATATCGGAGTCAAAGGCCGATGTTCTGATCGGACCGACTACATCGCCTACCTCCAAGGCCGTGATCGATACGGTGGCCGAATCCAAAACCCCCATGATCCAGCTTTCGCCCGGCATTCCAGTTTCTTCGGACGATCCCAAGCGGAGATGGATTTTTAACGCACCGCCGGCCGATGACGTGTATGCTGCCGCCCTGATCAAGCATATGCTCAAGAAGGGGGTCAAGACCGTTTCCGTGATTGCCGTGGATGACGCCTACGGGGAGAACTGCACAAAGGCCTATAAACTGCTGGCGGATGCCAAGGGAATCAAAACCTTGACAGTTGAAAAGTACAAAAGAGCCGATACCAGTGCAACTGCTCAGGTCTTGAAGGCCATGCAGGGCAATCCGGACGCAGTCTACATAGCCTCTTCCGGGACTCCCGGCGCGCTCCCGCATGTGGCGCTGATCGAGCGCGGCTACAAAGGCAAGATCTATCAGTCAGGCGGTTCCGCCAACGCAGAGTTTCTGCGTGTCGGCGGCAAGGCTCTGGAAGGCTCTTACATGCTGGCTTCTCCGGTTCTGGCTGCCGAGCAGTTTCCTGATAATTATCCGGGCAAGAAGGAGGCCATGGAGTTTGTCAAGGCCTATGAAGCCAAGTACGGCGCTCGCAACTTCTTTGCCTCGCTGGCCTGGAATGCCCTGAAGATAATCGAGGCGGCAGTCCCCAAGGCGCTGAAAGTTGCCAAGCCCGGCACCGAACAGTTCCGGGTCGCCCTGCGTGACGCGATTGAGGGCTCCAAGGGGCTTAAAGGGGCCGGAGCAGTGTTTACAATGTCCAAGACTGACCATACCGGAATTAACCAGCTTGGCATGTGTCTGCTGAAAATTGAAAACGGAAAGTGGAAACTGGAAGATCACGCTGATTTCTGATACCAGATCGTCTTTAATCCTGAAAAAAGCAGCTGGCTCTCACAAAGGCACAAAGAACACAAAGAAATCAGAGAGTTATGCAGGTTTATGCACTCACCAATAGGGTTTTATTCTTCGCTTTGATAACCTATTGATTTTCTTGGTGAACTTTGTGAGCTTTGTGTGATAACAGCCGTTTTAAGGTTAATTCAGGGCAGCCGACCGGAGAATTGTACGCTCTGGTCGGCTGTTTCGTTTATGAGGGAAAATTTCATCCTATAAAAAGCAGTTGATTCTTTGATTTTGCTCCAACCTCCTGATATTGTGTTGTAATCACAGATCAGGAGGTTCACCAAATGGGTGAATGTAATAATCGTGCTTCGCGGATACCC
>JACRCG010000086.1 GCA_016219145.1 Deltaproteobacteria bacterium
GGAACAGCGTTCATGATCACACTGCTGGGATAGCTGGCTTTCCCCCCCGGAACGTAGATCCCGACCCGCGCCAGCGGCGTTACCTTCTGTCCCAGCATGACATCAGGTTCTTCAGTTGACAGCCAGGTCTGCTGCTTCTGCTTTTTGTGGAAACGTGTTACCCGCTCGACCGCCAGCTTGAGGGCGGCGACATCGGCGGCGGAAACTTTTGCAAAGGCATCTTCGATTTCTTTGGCAGTGACTTCAAGCTCCGCGACGGACGAGGCTTCCAGGCGGTCAAAGCGGCGGGTCAGTTCCAGCAGAGCGGCATCACCACGTTTGCGCACATCGGCGATGATATCAATGACAACCTGCTCCACCCCGCGGCCTGTCTCCTCACTGCGGGAGAGAATCCCGGAAAATTTCAGGTCAAAATCGACATCTTTGAAATCAAGAAAAAGCATTGTAACCACTCCGTACAGATATAAAATTGAGCTTCACTTGCCAAATCCCTTTGCTCCGCCAAGATTCAGTCTCAGTAATACAGCCGCCTTGCCCAGATCGGGGTTGTATTCGCTGACAGCGACTTCAGCGCCTTTCAGAAAAGCTTCCAGCCGCGTGTTGTACGTGCTGAATCTGATTTCCCCTTCGCTTGCGTATGTTGCAAAGTATTCGGCCAGATTACGCTTTGCCACGACCTCGGCCGCCCGCGTTGCGGTAAGGCGTTTCTGACCAGCTCCGTCCGCTCCGGCCAGCGGATACCCTTCTCCGTAGACCACTATCGCGCCCTGTTCAAAAGCCTTTTCGTACTCCATTACCCGGGACTTGCCGGCATTAACGGTCAGTTTGTTTTCGATCAGCCACAGCTCGAGTTTTGGAAAAGCGGGGGCGTTTGCACGCGATGCTTTCTGATTGCCGGAGAGAGCTGATTCCGGTGATTTGCCGGTCTTGAAAACACAGCAGGACGCCAGTGCGCCACAGGCAATAATAAAAGCTATCCGGAAAACTGCTCTCATAAATCCCCTCTGGCTCTTGTTTAAAGGATTTTTTCGAGATCCTTGATAATTCTGGAAATCTGCTGGTGCTTGGTCTTCAGGCTGGCACGATTTACGATCAGCCTGGTGGTGATCTCGGCGATGGTCTCCACCTCTACCAGTCCGTTCTGCCGCATGGTTTCGCCGGTCGAAACCAGGTCAACTATGCGTTCGGAAAGGCCGACCAAAGGGGCCAGCTCGATCGAGCCGTAGAGTTTGATGATCTCGACCTGAATCCCCTTCGAAGCGAAATACTTTTCGGTTACATGCGGGTATTTCGTGGCAATCCGGATATGCGACCAGGATGAGGGATCGTCCGTTTTTGCAAGATTGGCCGGCTCTGCCACCATCATTCGACAGTAGCCGAACTTCAAATCCAGCGGCTCGTAGACATCCTTGTCCTGCTCCATCAAGGTGTCCCTGCCGACAATGCCCAGGTCGGCGCTGCCGTATTCGACATAGGTCGGAACATCGGTGGCCCGCACGATCATATAGCGCATGCGCTGCTCGGGGTTCTCGAAGATCAGTTTGCGCGAGTCGGAGAGCAACTCCCGGCAATCTATGCCGATCCTGCCGAACAGCTCGACCGACTCTTCCAGGATGCGCCCCTTGGGGATGGCAATAGTTATAAAATCATTCATTTAAAATCCTGATTGCGGAATAACACAGAGCAACGGAGCAACAGAGGAATCAAAATCTTACACCAGAAACATGATTTACCAAGACGGTACGTCCTAAAAAGATTTTTCCACACGGTTTGTTCTGAGATTTTACTCCGTTGCTCTGTTGCTCCGTGTTTCAAATGTTCTTGTCAGGTTGATACTTGTCATTCTTTCACGCGAACAATATCCGCGCCCAGGCCGGCCAGTTTTTTCTCAATCGACTCATAGCCGCGGTCCAAGTGGTAGATGCGGGATATTTCGGAAGTGTTGTCGGCCGCCAGTCCGGCCAGGATCAGTGAGGCCGAGGCGCGCAGGTCGGTGGCCATGACCGGTGCGCCGGAGAGTTTTTTGACCCCTTTGACAGTGGCTGTGTTCCCTTCGACGGTGATGTCGGCCCCGAAGCGGAGCAGCTCGGAGACATGCATGAAGCGGTTTTCGAAGATGTTTTCCGAAATGACGCTGGCTCCGTCGGCTATGCACATCAGCGCCATGAACTGGGCCTGCATGTCGGTCGGGAAGCCGGGGTAGGGGCGGGTCTTGATATTGACCCCCTTGATTTTTTTAGGCGCCTTTACCCGTACTACGCCGTCGCGGCTGGTTATCTCGACACCGGCGTCCTGCATCTTGAAAGCCAGGGCATCCAGATGTTCGAGCTTCATTCCATGTATTTTTATATCGCCGCCGGTGATGGCGGCGGCGATCATAAATGTGCCTGCTTCAATGCGGTCCGGCATGACCTCGTAATTGGCGGCGGAGAGCTCTGAGACTCCCTGGATGCGGATGGTATCCGTGCCGGCCCCTTCGATTTTTGCGCCCATACGGTTCAGATAGCAGGCCAGATCTACAATTTCAGGTTCTCGGGCGGCATTTTCCAGTACCGTCTCCCCCTTGGCGGTAGCTGCGGCCATCATCAAATGTTCAGTTCCGCCGACTGTGGAGATGTCGAAATTGATGCGGGCCCCTTTGAGCCGCTTGCATTTTGCCTCGACATAGCCATGCTCCAGGACGATCTCGGCCCCCAGCGCCTGCAAACCCTTCAGATGCAGGTTGATCGGGCGGGCGCCGATGGCGCAGCCTCCCGGCAGCGAGACGCGCGCCCTGCCGAAACGGGCCAGAAGCGGTCCGAGCACCAGCACCGAAGCGCGCATGGTCTTGACCAGCTCATAGGTGGCTTCATGGCTGTTGATTCCGGAGGTGTCGATCTTTACGACGTGCCCGCTTCCATCGACTTTAGCTCCCAGCGACTCCAGCACCTTGATGGTGGTATTGATGTCTCTCAGAAACGGCACATTGCTGATCTGGTTGATACCGGGCGCGAGAATTGTTGCGACAAAAATCGGCAGTGCCGCATTTTTTGAGCCGCTGACGGTTACTTCGCCCTTAAGTTTTTTACCACCCTTGACGATAAGCTTATCCAAGTAAAGATACCTCGCTACCTTTTGTAAATGCCGGCATACTACTTGATGGACAGGCGCTTGTCCAAAGAAAAGTTGTCCAGAAAACTCTGCGGATCAGCTCTGAAAACGGTCCGGTTCGCCAGGCGTCCAAATTAACGTCCGTGCCTCATTTGATATTACAGATTTTTTATAACCATGTTATGATTCGTCCGGAATAGATTTTTATTGGCACTTATCAACATACACAGGTAGCGACTATGCCCAGATTCAACTTCAAAACGAAAGTCACCCTCTTTTTCCCGCTTGCGATAACTGTCGCGCTGGCCGCTCTGCTCTTCCTGATCTACTCTTTTTTTCAGAATTATATCAAGGAAACAATATCCAGTCAGCAGTACCAGACGGTTTCCGTGCTTACCGAAGATATCGACCGTCGCATGGCCGCCTGCCAGGAGACTCTGGTTGCAGTCGCCCGGAAAATAAACAGGCAGATGCTTGCCGACCCCAAGCTGGCGCTGACATACCTGCAACATCAGGATGAACATCTGCTGAGTTTCAATAACGGCATGTTCCTGTTTGACCAGCAGGGAAAGATGGTGGCGGAGCTTCCGCTGGGATTGCAGCGGACAGGAAAGGATTATTCCTTCCGCGACTACTTCAAGCAGACTGTCAGCGGTCGCAAGCCGATCATCTCGGACCCCTACGTTTCATCCCAGAGCCACCAGCACCCGGCAATCATGTTTACAGCGCCGATTTTTGACAAGGATGGCTCCCTGATGGCGGTGCTGGGGGGCAGTGTTGATCTGACGGCGTCGTCTTTTCTCGGCCAACTGGCTGATATCAAGATCGGAAAAACCGGCTATCTGTTTCTTTTCAGCAGTGATCGTCTGATGGTTCTGCATCCGGACAAGAAGCGCATCATGAAAAAGGATATTCCGGCCGGAGTAAACCGGCTTCTGGACAAGGCGATTGAAGGGTTTGAAGGCACCGGCGAAACGATTAATTCACGCGGCCTGCCCTATTTGTCCTCTTTCAAGCACCTGAAGACGAAAAACTGGATATTGGGCGCAAACTTCCCTGTCTCGGAAGCATACGAGGCGGTCAATAAAATCAGAAATGTATTTCTGCTGGTTCTGCCGATCTTCTCGTTTGTGCTTTTCTGGTTCATGCGGAGCTATCTGAACAGGACGACGGCCCCGATCATCAAGCTTACCCGCCATGTGGAAGAGCTGCCTGCCAAGATCGGCGAGGAGCGTATATTCCGGATTGATGGCGACGATGAGATCGCTGTGCTCGGGCAGGCCTTCAATGAGCTGGTGCGTGACAACGATCATCAGCGGAACAATCTTGAAACGGATCTGGATAGATACGAACGCGCCGAAGCGCAGCTTCAGAGCCAGAACGCATATCTTCAGGCACTGCACGAAACGACCCTGGGGCTGGTCTGCCGATTGGACGTGGCCGGTTTGCTACAGACCATTGTAACCCGCGCCGGTGCTTTGCTAGGCACCGATCATTGCTATGTATACCTCAAAAATGCCGCCGGAACAGAGATGGAGATGGCGTTTCAAAGCGGTATCTACGATCAGCTGCAGCATATTACGATCAAGCCGGGGCAGGGTGTTGCCGGACGTATCTGGAATACCGGAGAACTTTTTCATATAAACGATTACAGCCGTTGGGAAGGGCGTTTGCCCGATCCTGAGCGGGATCTGCTGAAGGGTATGGCCGGAGTGCCGCTAAAGTCCGGGGATGAGGTGGTCGGAGTTCTCGGCGTTGCTTTTCTTGAAGAAGGAGTATTGCTAAGTGACGAACAGCTGGATGTTCTGGTCCAGTTCGGCGAGTTGGCCTCGATTGCCCTTGAAAACGCCCGCCTGAATGATGAATCCAGGCGGGAGCTGGCCGAACGAAAGAAAGCCGAAGCAAGCCTGCGCAGGCTGTCGGTGGCTGTTGAACAGAGTCCGGTCTCGATTGTCATTACCGACACGAACGGCACCATTGAATACGTAAACCAGCATTTCAGCACCTTGACGGGTTACAGCCAGGAAGAAATAATCGGCCAAACGCCCCGAATTTTAAAGACCGGAGAGACCTCTGCCGAAGAGTACAAGGAGCTGTGGGATACAATTCTGTCCGGCGGCGAGTGGCACGGAGAATTCCACAACCGTAAAAAAAATGGCGATCTGTACTGGGAGCACGCCCACATTTCTCCGATCCGGGACAGCGCCGGACGTATCACGCACTTCGTCGGCCTGAAGGAGGATGTAACCGAACGCAAGCATCTCGAGGGGCAGCTGCGCCATTCGCAGAAGATGGACGCCATCGGCCAGCTGGCGGGGGGGATCGCCAACGATTTCAACAATATTCTGACCGCAATCATCGGCTACTCCAGCATCATGCAGCTAAAGCTTCCCGATGGCAGAGTGCTGAAAAACAGCGCCGATCAGATAGCTGCGACCGCAGAGCGTGGCGCCCGTCTGACGCAAGGATTGCTGGCCTTCAGCCGCACCCAGACCACAAATCCGGTGGCGGTGGACCTTAACGAGATATTGCATCGCGTCCATCAGCTTCTGCCGCAGCTGATCAGCAAGGATATCAATCTTGAGATCGCCCCCTCCAGCCAGACTTTGTCCGTCATGGTAGACAGCATGCAGATCGAACAGGTGCTTATGAACCTGGCTACCAACGCTCGCGACGCTCTGCCTAACGGCGGCTCGATCACTATCAATGCTGATGTGGCCTCCATAGATTCAGACTTTGTGCTGGCGATGGGGTTCGGGCAACCCGGAGAATACGCCCGTCTGACCTTCACAGACACCGGCGAAGGCATGGATGAGGAGACGGTCAAACATATCTTTGAACCATTTTATACGACCAAAGGGGGAGGCACCGGAACCGGACTGGGTCTTGCCATCGTATATGGCATTATCAAGAAACATCATGGCTACATCACCTGCCAAAGTGAGGTCGGAGCCGGCACCACCTTCCAGATATATCTGCCGTTTATGGCCGGGGCGACGGCTGTTGCCGAAAAGTCTGAGAACGAAAGCGTGCTGCCGGATCGCAGGGTAGATCTGGTTCTGGTGGCGGAAGATGACGATGCCGCCCGTGCGCTTGAAAAAGAGATACTGGAGGAGTTCGGCTATTCGGTGCTGGAGGCCAAGGATGGTCAGCAGGCCCTGGAAATATTCAAGCGTAACAGTGATCGCATAGATCTGATTATTCTGGATGTAATCATGCCGAAAATGAAAGGTCGCGAAGTCTACGATGCTATCAGGAAAATAGACCCGTCGATGAAATTCTTGTTCTGCAGCGGCTATTCGAATGAAGTTGTTATCGGGCAGGGCGATCTGGAAAAAGGGATGAATTATCTGGCCAAACCGTTTACTCCCAAAGAAATGCTGATGAAAATCAGGGAGGTGCTGGACAATGGCCACTGATATTTCGGGCAAGATCTTTGTGGTGGATGATGACCGTTTCGTACTTGAAAGCATTACTACGCTTCTTTCGGAATACGGTTTCGATGTCTGCTCATTTACCAGCGGCAAGGACGCTATCAAGCAATTCATCAAGGAACCGGTGGATCTGGTTCTGACAGACATCAATATGCCGGTGATGGGTGGTCTGGAGCTGCTGGAGAAAATCCGTTTTCTGGATCGGGAGACCCCGGTGGTGCTGATGACCGCCTATGCCGATCTGGACGTGGCCGTCAAGGCGATCCAGAAAGGCGCTTTCGACTTCATCATCAAGCCTTATAGCCCGCTCTATCTGATTCATACAGTCGAGAAGGGAATTAATTTCAAGCGTCTGACCCAGATCGAAAAAAACTACAAAATCGAGCTTGAGCGGACGGTCGAGACGCGCACCGCCGAACTGAACGCGGCCCTGGGCGAAATTACCAACATGAGCCGCGAGATCATCGAGCGCCTCACTGCGGCCGCCGAACTGCGCGATGAGGATACCGGCCTGCATATCTCCCGGATCGGAATGTACGCCAAGCGGCTGGCCATGCATATCGGCATGGATGATGACTACGTGGATAAGATATCGGTGGCCAGCGCCATGCACGATGTAGGCAAAATAGGCATTCCGGATTCTATTCTGCTGAAACCGGGCCCGCTTACCGGTGAAGAATTTGCAACCATCAAACAGCACACTGTCATCGGCGAGCGCATTTTGAAGGGTTCTTCTCACGAGATGCTCAGAATGGGCGCCATAATTGCGGCTACTCATCACGAACGCTGGGACGGCACCGGTTATCCGCTGGGGCTTAAAGGGGAAGAGGTGCCGCTGGGGGGCAGGATTGTTATGCTGGTTGACCAGTATGATGCCCTGCGCAACAGCCGGGTCTACAAACCGGGGTTTGACCACGCAACCTGTTGCAACATAATTTTAAACGGTGACGGCCGCACCATGCCGTCACATTTTGATCCGCAGATTATGGAGGCGTTCCGGGAGATTAAAGACGAGTTTGCCGGAATATTCGAGAAAAGTCAGGTGTGAATGGGGTGTGAGCTCAGCGATCCAGATCCGCCAGGACGAAATCCACCGACCCCAGGATTGCCAGAAAATCGGCTACCAGCCAGCCTCTGCTCATAATCGGCAGGGCCTGGATGTGAGGAAAACTGGGGGTCTTGATGCGCAGACGGTAAGGGATTGACAGGCCGTCCGATACGGCGAAGTAGCCGTTCTCCCCTTTCGGAGCCTCGATGGCGGAATAGTTCTCTCCCCTGGGGGGCGAAATGCCGCGACTGCTGTTTACAAAGTGGTGAATCAGTGACTCGATATCTTTCAGGGTGTCCGGTTTCTGCGGCAGAACATAACGGTAGTCATCAGTCATCCAGCGCCCTTCCGGCATCTCCCGCATGGCCTGCTCCACAATCCGCAGTGATTGACGGATTTCAAGCATCCGCACCTGATAGCGCGCCCAGCAGTCGCCACTCTCAGCCGTCGGCACCTCGAAATCAAAACGCTCGTAGCCGCTGTACGGCATTTTGCGCCGCAGGTCCCATTCCATCCCGCAGGCCCGCAGGTTAGGTCCCGAAATTCCCCACTCCATTGCATCCTGTTTTGAAATAGCCCCGACACCTTTCAGACGGGCCAGGAAGATCGGGTTGCCGTTGATCAGCTGCTCATACTCCTTCAGGCGGGGCGGCATCCACTCCAGCAGGGCCTTGACCGGCTGCTGCCACCCCTCCGGCAGATCCTCCGCCACCCCGCCTATGCGGAACCAGGCCGGGTGCATCCTGCCGCCGGTAATCATCTCGACGATGTCAAAGATTTTCTCCCGGTCGGTAAAGGTGTAGAAGACCGGCGTCATGGCCCCTACATCGGCCGTGAAAGTCCCCAGCCAGACCAGGTGGCTGGCAATGCGGAACAGTTCGGACAGCATGACTCTGATATACTCCGCCCTTGCCGGCACTGCGATACCGCACAGACGCTCAACCGAGTTGACATAGGCCAGGTTATTCTGGACGCCGGCCAGGTAGTCGATCCGGTCGGTATAAGGTATGAACTGGTTCCAGTGCTGCCGCTCCGCGATTTTCTCGGCGCCGCGATGATGGAAGCCGATGTCGAAGTCGATATCA
>JACRCG010000085.1 GCA_016219145.1 Deltaproteobacteria bacterium
AAGGGCTGACGTTTGATCAGCGCCGGGTCTTTGAATGAATAATAGCGGAAGTTGGAGACCATCAGGAACGCCAGCAGGTAGATCAAAGCGACGATTGCCAGGCGTTTGAAAGAACTGGGCCAGCCGAAATGGTGGAAGAGTAGTACCGTGGATGCGACCATGCAGGCAGCGGCCGGCGTGGGAAGTCCCACGAAACGTTTGCTTTCGACTGTATCGACCTGCACGTTGAAGCGGGCCAGGCGCAGAGCGCAGCAGGCCAGAAACAGGAAAGCCGCCAGCCAGCCCAGCCTTCCGAACGGCTTCAGCGCCCAGGCGTACATCATCAGGGCCGGAGTCACGCCAAAAGCGACAACATCGGCAAGGGAATCATATTCGACACCGAACTTGCTGGTGGTACCGGTCATGCGCGCGACCTTGCCGTCAAGGCCGTCAAAAATGGCCGAGACGAAGATGAACAGAGCCGCGATCCTGAAATCTTCACTGCCGCCGTTGAGCGTCTTGACCATGCTGTAGAATCCGGCAAACAGGCTGGCGGTAGTGAACAGATTGGGCAGGATGTAAATTCCGCGTTTGATGCTGTCTTTTTTTGTAATGTTCTCTTCCTGAATTTCAAGGTTCATGCGACGGAATCCTCACTTAACCGATTCTACCCAGAACGGTCTCTCCGGCCACGGTTTTATCGCCTATCTTGACCAGAGGCACGACATCCAAAGGCAGATAGACATCCACACGCGAACCGAAACGTATCAGACCATAGCGTTCGCCTCTTTTCAGAAAATCACCAATCTGCGGATAGCAGATAATACGGCGCGCAATCAGGCCGGCGATCTGTACGAATGCTATCTTTATCCCGCCGGGAGTTTCAAGAACAATGCCGTTGCGTTCATTTTCGCAGGATGCACGTCCGTCACGGGCGTCGAAAAACTTGCCGCGGTTGTACGAGACGTCCAGCACTTTGCCGTCCAAAGGGACCCTGTTGACATGCACGTTGAACACGGACATGAAGATGCTGATTTTAAGTGACTCGACTCCCAAAGGAGTTTCGGACACCCGCTCGCAGACGATTACTGTTCCGTCCGCCGGAGCAACAACGTCTTTGGAGTCGGCGGACGGAGTTCTTTCCGGGTTGCGGAAAAAGTACAGGACGAAAAGCGTCAGCAGGAAAGCAATGGCAGCGGGAACAGCGAGTACAAGTGACGCCAGTTTCCATGACGAAAGCACGAGTATGAAAGTCAATCCGACCGAGAAAAGGATGAAAGGGTAGCCTTCCCTGGCAAAAGGTGATGAATTGTCCATGAACCTGCCTAGCCCCCGTTACGGGATAAAGTACACCTACAGATAGTGGGACGCCATAAGCGCAGACACCCCTCTCCCGCAAGGGTAAAGGGGTGTCGTTGATCGCAGTGACTATCCGTTAGTTTTTGGTCTTGTCAACAATTTTCTGGATCCAGGGCATCATGCTGCGCAGACGCTCACCGACCTGTTCGATCGGATGGGCGGCGTTGAGGCGACGGCGTGCAGTCATTTCAGGATAGTTCGACATTCCTTCGAGAATGAACTGCTTGGCATACTGGCCGTTCTGGATATTGGCCAGGCACTCTTTCATGGCTGCACGGCTCTGGTCGTTTATAACACGTGGTCCGGTAACATATTCGCCATATTCGGCATTGTTGGAGATGGAATAGTTCATGTTGGCGATGCCGCCTTCATACATCAGGTCCACTATCAACTTAAGCTCATGCAGACACTCGAAATAAGCCATGTCCGGGGCATAGCCGGCGTCCACCAGTGTTTCAAAACCGGCCTTGACAAGCTCTACAGCGCCTCCGCAGAGAACTGCCTGCTCGCCGAACAGGTCGGTTTCGGTCTCGTCCTTGAAGGTGGTCTCGATGATGCCGGTACGGCCTCCGCCGATGGCGCTGGCGTAGGAGAGAGCCAGTTCACGGGCGCAACCGGAAGCATTCTGGAAAACAGCAATCAGGTCAGGAATCCCGCCACCTCTGACGAACTCGGAGCGAACAGTGTGACCCGGCGCCTTGGGGGCGATCATGATCACGTCCAGGTCGGCACGTGGCACAACCTGATTGTAATGGATTGCAAAACCATGGGCAAAAGCCAGAGCCGCTCCTTTTTTGAGCTTCGGAGCGATTTCGTCGCGATAGAGGACCGACTGGAACTCATCCGGGGTCAGGATCATCACCAGATCAGCATCGGCAACGGCCTCGGCAACACTTGCCACCTTGAGACCGGCATTGGTCGCCTTTACAGCCGAGGCAGATCCTTCACGCAGGGCCACGGTTACGTCAACGCCCGAATCCTTGAGGTTGCAGGCATGGGCATGGCCCTGTGAGCCGTACCCTACTATGGTAACTTTTTTCGATTTGATCAACGCGAGATCACAATCACGATCGTAATAAACGTTCATGCTGGTACATCCTCCACATAAATTTATCCGGCAAACCGGTCTGACCTGATAACCAACCCTGATAAACAGGATAAGCTGGTTAATGACGTTATTTATCTGCCTGGAAATGGCGACATATAACGTCTAACTTACTAAAATGAACGAGACAGATACTACATTCGACCGCGACTGTCAACGCAAATAGCTGTTTCAACCACGGTCAGGAGTCCATACTGGACAGATTATCCCTATAATAAAAGCCGCCTGTTTCGCGGCGGCTTTTCATTACATTTCCGATCAGGGAATTAATCCGCCTACCCCTTCCACCCCTTTGCTCCGCGGCCGATCGTGACCGATCCGGTACGAACCAGCTCCTTCAACCCCAACGGGCGCAACAGATCCAGAATTGCGTCGATCTTGACCGGATTGCCGGTGGCCTCAATCGTATAGGATTTTGGGGTGACGTCAATAATCTTGGCACGGAAAATATCCACTATACGCAGCACTTCGGCACGGCTCTCGTCCTCGGCGGTAACCTTGATCAACGCCATTTCGCGCTCAATACCGCTGCCATCGGTGAAGTCGATCACCTTGAGAACATCAATCAGCTTGTTAAGCTGTTTGTTGATCTGCTCCAGGATCTTGTCGTCACCACGGGTAACGATGGTCATCCGCGACAGGCCTTCTTCGTTGGTGGGCGCAACCGAAAGCGAATCGATATTGAAACCGCGCCCGGAAAACAGGCTCGCCACACGGGAAAGCACCCCAAATTCATTTTCAACCATAACCGATATTGTATGTTGCATGGCAGTATTCTCCTTACGCGTTCAGTACCATTTCATTTAACGAAGCACCGGCCGGGACCATCGGAAGGACCTTCTCTTAACGGGCGATCTTGAACTCCAAGATCACCGGACCTTTTTCCGCAAACCCCTGCTTGATGACCTTTTCAACGTCATCCGGCTTGGTGGCCAGAAAACCTTTCGCCCCATAAGCGTCAGCCAGCTTGATGTAGTCAATCGGCAACTCCATGCAGGTCTGTGAATAGCGCTTGTCGAAGAACAGTTCCTGCCACTGGCGAACCATGCCAAGGAAGTTGTTGTTCAGGATTACGATCTTGACCGGCAGCTTGTTCTGGACCAGCGTTGCCATTTCCTGAATGTTCATCTGCACCCCGCCGTCGCCGCAGATCGTTATCACCTGGCGGCCCGGAAAAGCAGCCTGGGCACCCATGGCTGCCGGCAGACCGTACCCCATCGTGCCGAGCCCGCCGGAAGTCAGCAGCGTACGTGGCGAGTTGAATTTGAAAAACTGGGCTGTCCACATCTGGTGCTGCCCGACATCTGTGGATATGATCGCATTCTCGTCGGAAAGTTCGCGCAGCTTCTGAATCACGAACTGGGGTTTGATGGTTGTAGCGCTGTTTTTATAGCTGATCGGATGCTTTTCCTTCCAGGCGGATATTTCCTCGTGCCATGGTTCCAGAGCAGCAACAAACTCAGACACCCTGTCTTTCATCTTTTCGGTCAGCTTGATCATCTGCGCCAGGACGTCCTTGACATCGCCTACAATCGGAAGATCAACGCGCACGTTTTTCTTGATCGAGGTCGGATCTACGTCGATATGGATGATCTTGGCATGGGGAGCGAATGTGGCCAGTTTGCCGGTAACCCGGTCATCGAATCGGGAGCCGACCGCGATGATCAGGTCGCTGTGGGTCATGGCCATGTTGGCGCAGTAGGCGCCATGCATGCCGAGCATGCCCAGCGACAGCTGGTCGTCGCCCGGGAAGGAGCCCAACCCCATCAGCGTGGTGGTAACAGGAACGCCGAGTTTGCGCGCCAGCACCGTCAGTTGTTCGGAGGCATCGCCGAGCACGACGCCGCCACCGACGTACATCACTGGCTTGTGTGCCTCAA
>JACRCG010000096.1 GCA_016219145.1 Deltaproteobacteria bacterium
GAAGGAGATCAGGTCGAGTGCGCCACCTGCGGGTATGAAGGGCTGGCAATGCTGGCCTCCAGGTATTACGGCCTCGTGATTACCGACCTTGTCATGCCGGACATCAGCGGTCTTGAAATTCTGTCGCGCGTTCGGGAAAACGATCCCACGATAGATGTCATCATGGTCACCGGCAACGCCAACATGGAGTCGGCCATTTTTGCTCTGAAGCATGGCGCGCGCGATTATCTGGTAAAGCCGGTCAATCCTGATGAGTTCAAACATTCGGTGGCCCAGTGTCTGCAACAGCGCCGCCTTCTTGATGAAAATCAGGAACTGAAAAACATGCTGGGGCTTTTTCAGTCCAGCCAGGCCATTGCCAGCTGTCTGGATCTTGCCCGGGTTCATCATCTTCTGGTTGACGCTGTTGCCCGCGAAATCGGAGTTGGCCGCGCTGTCGGACTTTTTCAGTTCGACGGCAAGCTGGAACCCAGAGAGGTCAAGGGCATGCCCTCGGCCTTGGGATTTGCCCTGGCTGGCGAAATAATCTCCGCTCTTCCGGAAGCTGCCCCTGAACCTCACCAGATTTCACACATCAAACTGACGCCATCCAGCGCTTCCGAGGGAATCAGGGAAGCGTATCTTGTCCATATCCACATCCACTCCGGCTATCATGGCCTGATCGCCATCTTCAACGACAGCGGTCAGGAACTGCCGGGTATTTCACAGCGTCAGAAAAATATTGCTTTCCTTGTTGAACAGTCCGCCCACGCTTTTGAAAATGTCGAGACCTTTTCTCAGGCCCAGGATCTGCTGTTCATCGATGACGTCAGCGGCCTTTTCAATCATCGCGACCTGGAAGTTGCCCTGGAGCGGGAGATGAAGCGGGTGGAACGCTATGCGTCTCACCTGGCTGTGCTGTTTATTGATGTCGATGCCTTCAAGCAGGTTAACGACACTCATGGTCATCTGGCCGGCAGTCAGGTTCTGGCCGAGTTCGGAGCACTTCTGAAGCTGTCTGTGCGTGATGTCGATATCGTGATACGTTACGGCGGCGATGAATATACCGTCATTCTCGTTGAAACCACCTGTCCGATTGCCGGCATGGTCGCAGAACGTATCAGAAGCCAGGTTGAAGAGCACCTCTTCATGGAAGCTGAAGGGCTTGACATTCGCCTGACCTGCAGCATCGGTTATTCCTGCTGTCCTGATGACACGTCCACCAAGGAAGAGCTGCTTGAGATGGCCGACAAGGCCATGTATGCCGGCAAGGTTTCCGGCAAGAATTGCGTCAGGAAAATATCAACTAGTACCGTGTAACACTTGATAGATCGCAATAACAATTCCCTTCCCCCTGGCGGGGGAGGGTTAGGGTGGGGGGAAGTTGCCATGATATCAGTAAGTTGCACCTTCACCCACCCCCTAACCCCCTCCCGTCAAAGGGAGGGGGGATTTTAAGAACGTATAAATGTTGCTTGGTACTACCAGTTAAACAGTACCCGGTCGGCTTGTTTTTCCGGCTTGCAGTTAAACTTTGAGGTGTAAATTGGCACTTACAGCAATAAAAGGGTTCAACGACATACTGGCGAACGAGAGCGGGCGGTGGCAGTATATCGAACTGTCCGCCCGTCGCATTTTTGAACGTAACGGTTTCAGTGAAATCCGGGTTCCGATAATGGAGAAAACCGAGCTTTTCTGCCGTTCAATCGGGGATGCCACAGATATCGTTGAAAAAGAGATGTATACCTTTACAGATAAAGGTGAAAACAGTGTCACCCTGCGACCGGAAGGGACAGCCGGAGTAATGAGGGCTCTGATCGAGCACAAGTTGTATGCGCAGGATCCGGTTTCAAAGCTCTATTATCTTGGCCCGATGTTCCGTTATGAGCGTCCGCAAAAAGGGCGTTACCGCCAGTTTCACCAGATCGGCGCCGAGATCACCGGTGTCAACGACCCGCTGGCGGATGCACAGGTGCTGAACATGCTGTCGGCAATATTTCGTGAAATCGGGCTTGATGAACCGACGCTGCAGATTAATTCACTGGGCTGCCCGGAGTGCCGGCCGGCCTACCGTACGGCACTGCTCTCCTTCCTTGACAGCCGCCTTGGCAGCCTCTGCGACGACTGCAAAAGGCGCTACAACACCAATCCGCTCCGGACGCTGGACTGCAAGGTGCCCGGCTGTATCGAGGCGACCAAAGGCGCTCCGGCCATGCTGGAACATCTCTGCCCGGCCTGCGATGAACATTTCGGCTGCGTCAGGCGTTATCTGGAGTTGACCGGCACGGCTTACACACTCAATACCCGCATGGTGCGCGGCCTTGATTACTATACTCGCACTACCTTTGAAATGGTCACCGGGCTTTTGGGCTCCCAGTCGGCGGTTGCCGCCGGAGGGCGCTATGACGGACTGATTTCCCAGCTGGGCGGGCCTGAAATCCCCGGTATCGGGTTTGCGATCGGCCTTGAGCGGGTCGCCCTTTTGCTGGGCCAGCGCGAGTTTTCTTCCACCCCCGACCTGTTCATTGCCACCATGGGTGCAACAGAGCGTGAGGTCGCATTCAGGCTGATGGATGAACTTTTGAAGTCAGGAATTCGGGTTGAGATGGATTATGAGGGTAAAAGTCTCAAAAGCCAGATGAGGCGGGCCGACAAGCTGAAAGCACGCTATAGTGTGGTTATCGGCGAGAACGAAGTGGCGACCTGCAAGGCGGCCTTTAAACGAATGGCGGATGGAGCTGTGACAGAGGCGGCGCTGGCCGTTGAAGAAATCTGCACGGCTGTTTTATCCTGAAAATAGTTGACTCTCACAAAGGCACAAAGAAATAAGAGGATTATGTGTGTTAAGCACTCGCCACAGGGTTCTGTCCTTCGCTTTGATAATCCCCTGATTTTCTTGGTGAACTCTGTGAGCTTTGTGTGATAATAGCTGTTAAAGGTTTATCTGTTTCCGGTTGAACCGAATCCCCCCGCGCCCCTGTCACTTTCAATGCTGAATTCGGTTACCAGTTCCAGCGCCACCTGAGTAACCGGAACGAACATCATCTGGCAGATGCGTTCACCCGGCTCGATTGTGTAGGAGGCCGCTCCACGGTTGACGATACCGATGCCGATCTCACCCTGATAGTCAGAGTCAATGACCCCAATCGTATTTGCCAATACAATGCCATGTTTGATTCCCAGGCCGGAGCGGGGCACCAGCAGGGCCACCAGGCCCGGGTCATGGATGCTGATGGCGATGCCGCTTGGAATCAGCACCGTCTCGCCCGGTCGTACCTCTCTGGGCTGGTCCAGGCAGGCGCGCAGGTCGAGTGCCGCCGAACCGGCGGTGGCAAAGGTCGGGAGCGGAATGCTGGCGCCAACCAGCGGATTCATGATTTTGGTTTCAATTTTAGGTCGGTTCATGTAAATTTCCCAGTCCTGAGTGATGGTGGATTTATTGGGACACCATAGCAGAAACAGCACGAAAGACAATATCAAGGGAGGCTCTTGCAAAAATCTTTGAAATAGACTCCCCCTCCCTTGACGGGAGGGGGGTGGGGGGTGGGTGAAGGTGCAACAAGCTGATATCATGGCAACCTCCCCCTCACCCTAACCCTCCCCCGCCAGGGGGGAGGGGATTGTTTTTGACTTTTGCAAGAGGCACAAGGAGCAGGATAATTATGAAACAACGCGTTGTCAGCGGTATGAGACCGACCGGAAAGCTGCATATCGGCCATTATCACGGAGTTCTTGAAAACTGGGTCAGGATGCAGGATTCCTACGACTGTTTCTTTTTTGTTGCCGACTGGCATTCCTTGACGACCGAATACGCAGATACTTCCGGTATCGCCGAAAGTACCAGGGAGATGGTTCTGGACTGGATAGCCTTTGGTCTTGATCCGGCAAAATGTGTGATTTTCAGGCAGAGTCTGGTGCCGCACCACTCGGAGCTGAACCTGATACTCTCCATGGTGACCCCGGTTTCCTGGCTTGAACGCTGCCCGACCTACAAGGAGATGCAGGACAATCTGGAGACCAAGGATCTCTCCACATTCGGTTTTCTGGGGTACCCTGTGCTGATGGCGGCCGATATCATCCTCTACAAGGCCACCCGCGTGCCGGTGGGGCATGATCAGCTTCCGCATCTGGAGGTTACCCGCGAGATCACCCGCCGCTTCAATTATCTCTACGGCAATGTTTTTCCAGAGCCGGAGGCGCTTCTGACCGAAACTCCCAAACTGCTGGGGCTGGATGGACGCAAAATGAGCAAGTCCTACGGCAATTCAATTTATCTGTCCGACAATGCCGATGAAACCTCCAGAAAAGTCATGTCGATGGTGACCGATACCGAACGTGTCCGCCGGGCCGATCCGGGGGATCCTGAGCGCTGCGTGGCCTTCAATCTGCATCGTATCTATGTTCCGCAGGAAAAACTGGATGAAATCATTCCGGCCTGCAAGGGGGCTTCCATCGGCTGTGTTGATTGCAAGAAGATCCTGGCCGGATGTATTAACGAGCGTCTGGAGCCGTTTCGCGCAAAACGTGTTGAACTTGCCTCCAATCCGGGCTTTGTCGATGAGCTGCTGCGCGACGGCAGCCGGAGAGCCTCGCTGATTTCAGACTCGGTCATGGAAGAAGTCCGTACGGCCCTGAAGTTCTGACATGTCAAGCGAAGGCCCTCATCATCTGCGGGAGGAAGCTTTACCGCTTCTGGACGGCTTTCAGGAGCAGTACAGCGTTCACCTCGACAAATTCGATGGGCCGATGGATCTGCTGCTGCACCTGATCAAAAAGAACGAACTGGACATATACGATATACCGATCGCGGTCATTACCCGCCAGTACCTTGAGTATATCAAGCTGATGAAGCATCTTAACCTGGAGGTAGCCGGTGACTTTCTGGTTATGGCGGCTACGCTGCTGCAGATAAAATCACGTCAGCTGCTCCCGGTTGACGAACAGGAAGAGGCCGAGGAGGTCGAGACAGACCCCAGGACCGAGCTGATGCGGCGGCTTCTGGAGTATCAGCAGTACAAGGAGGCCGGTATGGTCATCGGAGCCAGGGCTCTTCTGGGTCGCGAGGTGTATGTCCGGACCTGCTCCGATCCGGATCTGGTTATGGCCAGAAACGCAGAGGGGCCGCTGGAGGTCAGCCTGTTCGATCTGGTGGATGCCTTCCGGGTCATGCTGGCACGTATCCCTGCTGAGCATTTTCATGATGTGGCTGCCGACGAAACTTTCAGTATTGCCGATTGTATCAACGAAATTCTGGCTCTGCTTCAGGAGCAGGAAACGGTTCAGTTTGATGAGCTGGTGAAAGATGAATTTACCAGGGAAAGGGTAATCGTCACTTTTCTGGCTCTGCTTGAACTTTGCCGGCTGAAGCTTGTCCGTATATTCCAGGGAAGTGAGCATGGTTCAATCTGGTTTGTTCCGGCAGTGGCCGGTGAACCTGCTCCAGCGTAACGCTTATGTCATCTGAACTCTCCGCCATCATAGAGTGTCTCGTCTTTACCGCCGAATCCGCCCTGACAACTGATCGTATCTGTGAACTTCTGCACGAGTTTGAACGTGATGCGATCAAGGCCTCGCTGTCCGAGCTGGCTGCATTTCATTCCGGCCGCTCCGGGGGCTTCGACCTGGTTGAGGTGGCCGGTGGCTGGCAATTCAGAACCCGCCCCGGTTTGCAGGAGTATGTTACCCGCCAGATCAAGACCAAGGCATCCAAATTTTCACAGTCATCTCTGGAAACCCTGGCGATTATTGCCTACCGCCAGCCGATCACCAGGGCTGAGGTCGAGCATCTGCGCGGCGTGGATTGCGGCGCTGTTCTGAAGTCGCTGCTGGAGAAAAAACAGGTGAAAATTCTTGGGAAAAAAGATATTCCAGGTCGCCCTCTGATCTACGGAACATCGAAAGAATTCCTTGAAACATTTGGGCTCAAAGACCTGAAAAGCCTGCCGACTCTCCGCGAGATCCAGGCTCTGGACGAGACGCCGCAGTACGAGCGTCAGGAAGAGCTGCCGCTCGGGCAAAGCTCATCCGGTCCGGTGGAGGGTGAATTACCATTTGAGTAGGGAGGTTTTCATGCAGCGTCAGCCAGCCGTAGCAGGCCAATTTTATCCGGGTAACGAGCGTCAGCTTCGCGCCGATTTATCCCTGCTGATTCCTGAAAACAGTGTTAAAACGAGAGTAAAGGGCATCATTTCACCGCACGCCGGTTATGTCTATTCCGGCTCGATTGCCGGCAAGCTTTTCTCCCGTATAGAGATACCGGCGACGGTCCTGATTCTGGGCCCCAACCACCACGGCAGCGGCGCTCCGGCAGCCCTGTATCCGGATGGCGACTGGTTGACCCCACTGGGGCCGCTTGCCATCAACACCCGTTTCAATACACTTCTTCTGCAACATGTTCCTTATCTGCAAAGTGACAGCGTTGCCCATCAGCGTGAACACTCCCTGGAAGTACAGACCCCGTTTCTCCAGTATCTGCGCCCGGATGTCTCTATTTCGGCAATCTGTCTGGGGCGCGGCGATTTTGAAGCCTTGCAGCAAATCGGACGCGGGATTGCCGCTGCCATCCAGGACTATGGCGAGGATGTGCTGATCGTGGCCAGCTCGGATATGACCCACTACGAATCGGCCGAATCGGCCCGTGTCAAGGATGAAGCCGCTCTTGGACGGGTGCTGGCGCTTGATGCCGCCGGGCTGCTTGATACCTGCCGCAGCCGCAACATTACGATGTGCGGGGTTGTTCCGGCGGCTGTCATGATTGAAGCAGTGCTGGCGCTGGGCGCGTCAGGGGCCGAGCTGGTAGCTTACGGCAACAGCGGCGATGTGACCGGTGATAACCGGCAGGTGGTCGGGTATGCGTCGGTGCTGGTTTATTAGCCTGAAAACGGCAGTTCATGAACCACAGAGCAACTGAGCAACAGAGAAAACAGGCAGTTACATCAGTAACTGACATAACCAAAATGGTGAATATTTTTCTGGTTTTAACCTGAATTCTTCTTTGTTTTTACTCAATTGCTCTGTTGCTCTGTGGTTCAAATGCTTTGTATAGGATTAATTTACATTCTGGCAGGTCATTCCCTGCCTTGACAATCAGGCGATCTGTTTAAGCTCCGCTATCAAGCCTCCCAGAAAATCATACCCTTTCTGCCAGAAATCACTTTCGTTAATGTTGATCCCGGCCAGGCGCGCCGTATCGGCAGGCGACAACGCCCCGCCTGATTCCAGCAAGTCGCGGTAACCGGGCTTGAATTGATCGCCCTCTTCGCGATACTTCTGGAAGAGCGCCAGAACCAGCAGTTCGGCGAAGGTGTAGGAGTAGCAGTAGAAGCGGCTGTGAATAAAGTGGCTGATATAGCTCCAGCCCCAGCGATAGGCTGGAATCATATCCACCGAGTCACCGAATAGTTTACCGTTTTCCTCCAGCCAGATATCTGCAATCCGGTCGTTTGACAGCAAGCCGCTTCTCCTCTCGTCATGCAGGCGCTGCTCGAAGCGGGTCAGGACGGTTTGGCGAAAAGTGGTGGCGATTATGTCTTCGATCTTGGCACAGAGCAGTGATTTGCGGACAAGCGGATCTGTTTCGCCCTCCAGCATCCGGCGGGTTAGCAGCATTTCACCGAAGACAGAGGCGGTCTCGGCCAGAGGCAGCGGTGCGTGGTAGTTCAGCAGGGTCTGTTTTTGCGATAGGACAAAGTGCAGACCGTGACCGGCTTCGTGGGCAATTGTGGCCAGATCACGCAGCGTGCCGGTGTGGTTGAGCAGCAGATAAGGCGGCTCTTGCGGCGAAATCCCCATTGCAAAAGCGCCCCCGGATTTGCCGGTTCTCGGCAGAACATCCACCCGGCGATCACTGAAAAACGCATCGACTATTTTTCCGAAATCGGGATCGTAGTCGCCGTAAGAGTCAACCACCAGTTTCCGTGCCTCCTCAAAGTCGTACACCCGCTCAGTCTGGGCCACGGGCGCATAGATATCGCAGTTACGCAGTTTCCCGACCCCCAGCATTTTGGCCTTCAGGAGGAAGTACTCCCTGGCCAGCCCATAGTTGGCCTCGGTGACACTCATCAGGTGCTCAACCGCTTCGTCCGGAATCTCGTTGCCGATGTTGGTCGGTTGTATCGGGGATGTAAAACTGCGCAGTTCCATCTCCTGGGCATGGTCAAGGGCCATGTTGTTGAACACGGCATTATAGACGATGCCATGCTCGCCATGTTTTTCCAGAAAGGTGGTCAAGGCCCGGAAACGGACATCGGCGGAGTTGTGATGCAGCAGTGACAGTAGCTCCTCTCCGGTAAATTCTTTCTCCTGGCCGTCCAGTTCCATCTTGTAGCAAAATGAGGCTGAAAGTTCGTCAAACAGTTTGGTAAAAGCCCGGACGCCGGTCAGATCCTTGCGGGTCAGCAGGCGCTCCTCGTTCTCTTTCAGGGTATGGGGCCGGAACTTGCGGATCCCGCGCAGATAGTGCAGGTAGTTGGCGGCGCCGGGGGTATGACAGAATGATTCGAAACGGCTGTCATCAAGTCCCATTAGTTCAAGTTCGAAAAACAGCAGCTCCTGCGAAAGCCGGCTGCCCAGCTCGGAACAGCGCTGGGAGAGGGCGCGGCATATCTCGTTGCCGGAGTCTGCGGCAAACAGGAGGTGGGCGTAGCAGAACGGTTTTGACATGCGCACCTGGATATTTTCGTATTCAACCAGCGCAGACAGAAGGGTTGTGTCATCCAGAGCCGCAATTTTTTCAAAATAGCGGTTGCGAAAGTCGGCTGCCAACTGCTCAAAAGAGTTGAGCTCTGCTTCCAGCTCAGATGAATCAGGAGCCGGATAGAGCAGGGCGGTATTCCAGGTCAGGTCGGTCTGGTGCATTGTAGTCTCCGTATCAGCGTGTGGTTTTGATTCAGGCCTGTGAAGTTACTACGAGATGGATGTTGCGTCAAGGCAAGGCTCTGGCGACCCCATTGTTATTTGTTGTTGAGGTAATATCAAAACTGTGTATATTACCGATGAATGCAATCGTTATTATCGATAGAGGTGTCAGATTATGACCTTGAAGCAATTGGAAGTGTTCGTTGCAATCGCCGAAACCCATAGTTTTTCTAAAGGCGCAGAGAAAACCTTTATCACGCAATCTACTGCCAGCCAGCATATTCAGGGTCTGGAGGAGGAGCTTGGAGTTCGGCTGTTTGACAGGGGCAGGGGAGGGGCGCTGCTGACCGAGGCCGGTAAACTTTTTCTGGGCCGTGCAGTCAGGATCCTGGGCAATTGTGAAGAGTCCCGTTCTGCCATCCGCCGTTTTCTCGGCATGGAAGATGTTGTGCTTAAGGTCGGGGCCAGCAATATACCGGCGGTTTGCCTGATTCCGGCAGTTTTGGGGCGTTTTTTGAAGCAGTGCAGCAAGGTCAGGCTGGAGGTGATTCAGGGCGATAGCCGTTCAGTGTTGAAGCAACTGGTGGATGAAGAAGTCGAACTGGGATTTGTCGGTGGTAAATTTGATGACGAGCGGGTTGTTTTTGAACCCATTGGAGATGACAGGATAGTCTGCGCAGTGTCGCCGGATTTTGCCGCCGGACGCAAGCAAAGCCTGAGTCAGGCCGAATTATGCAAAATACCTCTGATAGTCAGGGAAAGTGGCTCCGGAACGCAGCAGGCGGTCTACGAAGCGCTGACAGGAACCTGGATCAGCAGGGATGCGCTGAATATTGTGGCTGTGATGGGGAGTTCCGAAGCGATCAGGCGAGCTCTATTGAACGGCGTTGGCTACGCCTTTGTTTCCAGCAGGTCTGTTTCTGAAGAGCTTGCCAGCGGACAATTGACGACGGTAAGAATTCCGGGAGTCGAAATTAAAAGAAAACTTTATGCCGTCAGACGCGAGGGGCGGGAACTATCCCCGGCCGCCGCTGCGTTTCTGGCTTTGATGACTTCCGGTAGTCATGATATATAAAGTCTGGTAGGTTGAGTAACTGTTTCATCGTTGCCCAAGCGGAACAATGTTACAACTGATAACCATATCAGGGTGGGCAGGGGGGCTTGCTCACCAAATCACGTGCGCAAACGATGAAACTGTTTGCACACCCTACGATAGATAAGGCTCTCAGTATCTAACTGTTTTCGACCGGAGTAATTCCGTGCTGCAGGGCGAACTTGACAAGTGAAGGGATATTTGTGACGGAAAGTTTCAACATGAGCCTGCTGCGATAGGTCTCAACACTTTTTGGAGAAATGAAAAGTACTTCGGCGATCTCTACGCTGGTTTTGCCTTCAACCACCATCTGTAACACTTCACGCTCTCTGCGGCTCAGGCTGTCAAGCGGGCTTTTGGATGGCGTGTGGCTGGGGGAACCGGCAAACTGCATCGGATTATCGACTCCGGCGCCGAAGTACATCTGACCTCTCATGACTGAATTGACTGCCTTCATAACCGAAGCACCGGCAGATTCCTTGAGGAGATAGGCCTTTGCGCCGGCTTGTATTGCCCGGAAAATATGCTCATTGGTGTGATGCATGGATAAAATGATGACCTTGACCGCCGGCAGCAGTTTGCAGATCAGTTGCGTAGCATCAATGCCGTTCATCTCGGGCATGGCAATGTCCATGATAATTACATCCGGTGTTAATGCCTCGGCCTTTTGCAGCGCATCACGACCGTCTACAGCTTCACCGATGACACACATCTCTCCGGTTGATTCAAGTATCAGCCGCAAACCTTCGCGCACGACAGCATGGTCGTCCGCTATTAATATTCTGACCGGCATCTAGGTATCCTCCGCCCTGACTCTGATAGTTATGGTAGTGCCTTGACCCGCCTCGGCATAAACCGCAAATTCAGCGCCAACCAACTCTGCCCTTTCACGCATGATGGTCATACCCCAACCGGAGTTCTGAGGATGTGAAGGAGATGACGGGCAAAATCCTCTGCCCTTGTCGGCTATTGAAAAAACTATGGTTCCATTCTGGTTGACGAGTGAGACGGTTGCGAGTTTTGCATCGGCATGCTTCGCTGTATTCATCACGGCTTCCTGTGAGATCCGAAAGAGTGCCAGTACGACATCAGGCTTCACTTTCGGACTATTTTCTTCAGCCAATACGGAAACGGCTATTCCAGTGCGTGTTGAAAAAAGTTCGGCGTGCCAGCGCAAGGCAGAAGCCAGGCCATAGTCATCAAGTACCGGAGGGCGCAACCCGGCCATTATGCCGCGGGTGGTGCGGCTGATCTTTTCAATCAATTTGGCGGAGTCTTCAATCCGTGAACCGATTTTCTCGGACTCGACACTCTTGATGGAAGAACGTATGATCGAACAGTTCATTCCCAGCACTGTCAGGTCCCGGCCGATCTCGTCGTGCAGTTCCGTTGCGATTTTTTTTCTTAACTCCTCTTCCATTTCTACCAGTCGGCGAGCGTAGCTGCGCAAACCCTCTTCGGCCTGTTTGCGCTTGGTGATATCAGTGTGGACACCTACGATGCGAATCACTTCATCGTTGTGATTTCGTATGAATCCCTCAGCTGAAAATATATGGCGTACTTGGCCGTCAGGGCGGACAATCTTGAATTCAACTTCGCGGCCATTATGTTCGAGTTTGTCCTGAAGAGATTCCAGCGCGCTGTCAAGATCGCCCGGGTAGACAGTGTTTATCCAGGTTTCAAGAGGCATCGGAGCATCTTTTGAAATCCCGTAAATTTCATACATCATGTCATCCCATTCAACTGCATCTGCTGACAGATCCCAATCCCAAACCCCGAATGAGGCCGATTTTACAGCCAGCGACATTCGTTCGTAGAGCAGACGATATTTTTCCGCACTCTCGAGGAGCGCCTCTTCAACTAGTTTGCGCTTGGTAATATTATTCAATATGAAACGATATATCGGTCTGGAGCTGGTTGTTAGGGAGCATGAGCCTTCCAGACGACCCTGGAAAGTAACTCCGCCGTATTTGACCATCCGCAACTCAAGAACTCTGATTTCTGGGGAGTCGGCAAGCTGTCTTAGATATGTATTGTAGCTGTCAAGTTTGGCGGGGGAAATAAAACTGGTGAAGGGCTTGCCAACCAGAGAACCCCTGGATGCACTCAGCATGATCTCAACTGACAGATTGGCATGCAGGATAAGTCCTTCTTCGTCCAGGCTCAAAAACCCGACCGGTGCAAGGTCATACAGGTCAAAATATTGGTCCTGCCGGGATGGCGAGTGATTCGCCTCATCATTTTGCAGCTCCAGTTCTGCCAAACGCGCCGTTAACTTGTGACATAACCGGATGCATTCATCGTGAGATAAATCGTCCGGATTCTGATGCATCAAGGTGGAATTTTCTTCGGATTGAGTGGGTAACGCTCTGATTTTGTCGGTCATATCTTTTCTCATCTGTTTAATTGATCGCATGTGATACTGCAAAGGTAATTGAATTTCGGAAATTTACCA
>JACRCG010000091.1 GCA_016219145.1 Deltaproteobacteria bacterium
CCTTGCAGAGGACCGATATATCGGAGTGGTGCGCTCCAAGACAGCGATACTTATGTCGGCTGCATGCGAAGCAGGTGCCGTACTGGGGGGCATGCCTCCCGAAAAGCAGCAGGCGCTTGCAAATTTCGGCATGGATCTGGGAATCGCTTTCCAACTGATGGACGATACGCTGGACTATATAGCCACTGAAGAGGAATTCGGCAAGAGCATCGGACACGACCTGGAAGAGGGCAAGATTACCCTGCCGCTGATCCATACCCTGAGGCAATGCAGTGACGATGAGAAGTATGCAATCGAAGCGGTTATTGATAAAGACGAGATGTCTCTGGAAGAATTCCGTCACGTTTCCGGGCTGGTCAAGCAGTATGGCGGTATTGAATATACGATCGATGCCGCAAAACGTTACATATCGAACTGCGTTGCCCATCTGGAGCCTTTTGAAAACGGCATTGTTCGTGATGCAATGCTGCAATTGGCCGATTATGTTGTCACCCGCAGCAAATAATCCTAGCCAGTCAAGTCAAGTGGAAAACACCGGAGGTCTCATGCGACGGATATTCTTTGTTTTGGCAGCTTGTATGCTTTTTGCCATTAGCGCCTGTACCAAAAGCGATACCGCCAAAAACGTTTCCGTTGCTAAGGAAAAAAGCCCGGCGCCTGAGATATCCGTTGTTTCGCTTGCTGATGGTTCTGCGACCAAACTCTCAGCGTTAAAGGGCAAGGTGGTTCTGTTGAACTTCTGGGCAACCTGGTGTCCTCCCTGCCGCGAGGAAATGCCTTCGATGGTCAAACTCAATAACGCCATGAACGGCAAGCCGTTTCAGATGGTGGCTGTATCGATTGATGAGGGTGGCAAGCAGGATGTTGAATCCTACTTGAAGGAAAGCGGGCACAAGCTTCCGGTCTACCTTGATCCTGACGGAAACGCATCAAAACAGTACGGTATCACCGGCGTTCCGGAAACATTCATCATCGACAAACAGGGTGTAATCGTCAAGAAAGTCATTGGTGGGCTTGCCTGGGATTCACCTGAAGTCGCATCATTTCTCTAAGGTTTGATGAAGTAGGACTTCCAGGTGCATACACAGGAAGTAACTTACATAGGCGCATTCATCGCCGGCTTGCTTTCTTTTCTGTCGCCGTGTGTTCTGCCGCTGATCCCGTCATATATCACCTACATTACCGGTCTTTCTTTCGCCGATTTGCAGGCGGAGCACCCGTCCCACATAATCCGCCAGAAAACTATTCTGCATTCATTCTTCTTTATTTGCGGATTTACCATCGTATTCGTTCTGCTTGGCGCTTCAGCAACTTACATAGGCTCGTTTCTCAGTCACAATGCCACCATTATCAGAAAAGTCGGCGGTGTCCTGCTGGTGGTGCTGGGAATTCATGTTACAGGACTGATCTCGCTGAATTTTCTGCTGGGTGAGAAGCGGGTTTCCATCAAGCACAAGCCGTCCGGTTATGTGGGCAGCTTTCTGGTCTGCATCGCATTTGCCGCGGGCTGGACGCCTTGCATAGGACCAATCCTGGCTGCAATCCTGGCCGTGGCCGCCACCAAGGAAAGCGTTTACCAGGGGATAATCCTGCTGCTGCTGTATTCCCTTGGTCTCGGAGTTCCGTTTTTCATATCCGCGCTGGCCATGCACCAGTTTTTGACGGTGTTTAACCGTTTTAAAAAATTTATCCGCCTGTTCGAGATTATCACGGGTGTTTTCCTGATATTGGTTGGTGTATTGATCTATACCAACTGGTTGTCTCGTCTCTCCGGTTACGCCGGAATTCTCTTTAAGGGATTTGAATGAAGCCCCATGACTCCCGTCACTCAATCCAGCTGGTAGTTTCGCAGTTAGTTGTTACTGAAGCCTTTTACGCGGGTATTCTGGATCTCCCGGTCAGACGTTCGCTGACAGCACAGGGTGCACCCGATCATCTGGTAATCGATATGGACGGAATTGCGATCGTCTTTGTGGAGGAGTCCGATGTAATCAGATCCCACCCGATGCTGGGAACTCGTTTCAACATGTTTCCGCGCGGCATCGGCGTTACGCTGCATTTTGAAGTGAACGACATCGAAGAGATCAGTGATGCCATCATGGAGGAAGGGCTGGAAGTCCTCTATCCACTCGAGATAAAACCATACGGAATCAAGGAAATGTGGTGTTTTGATCCTGACGGATACCTGATAGTGCTGGATGAGCTGGTGGAATCCAGAAAAAAAGCCGGGCAATAACCCGGCTTGAATTAATTCTTATTATCGTCCTTCTTTTCCTCCCGCGCCGCGGGAGAGCATGTGTTCGACATTCAGGTCTGGATGCCCATTTTGGGCAGAATATATCTGTTGACCACGAACCAGATTACTACGATTCCTAACAATAACAAAATATCCTGCATTATACCTCCCCGTTTAATCATCTTTTCTGATTCTGACTACCTGGCTTACGCCGGGCATGGCTTCAATCTCATGGTCGTTGAGGGTGTCCGTGTCTCCAATGACGCCGATAATGGTGCGGTTGGCCCCGGTTGACTGATGAATATCAAAATCGTGGTTGATAAGATACTCCTTTATTGAATCCAGTGCATCTTCTCCGGCATGTTTTCTCATGATTATAAGCATTTTCAGATTTCTCCCCTAATCCTCTTCTTTGTGTGACATGATTCGTTCCAGTCGACGCGACTCATCAACCACGCGCTCGAACATCCTGATAATTGCGTCGTCATCCAGCGGTCCCGGGTTGTCCTCTTTCATCCGGTTGAAAATACGTTTTTCACGGGCCGGGTCAAAGACAGGAAGGTTCAACTCCTTTTTGGCATGTCCGATTTCCAGCGCCAAGCGTGCCCGCTCGTTGAAGATGCGTAGCAGAACATCGTCCAGCAGGTCGATCCGTTTTCTAATTTCATTGATTTCCACATTTCCCCCAGATTATCGTATTGCAATATTGTCAACGGTCAGAGAGCCTGTCTGGATTGTTACTTGGCCCTGCAGCGTAGTTGTCCCAGTGATGGTGTTGAACGTGGATTCGTAACCACCCTGAAGTGTTATGTTGAAAGGGTTCTGGAGGCCACCGTTGACAGTCAGGTTTTCGATAAAATCTGTTTGAGAGGTCGTCGCCAAGGCCTTAAGGGTATCCGCGGTGATCGCCGCATTGAAAGCCGATTGCAGGGTCTGATAGCCCTGGGTTGTCGATAAACGCGGGTTGATGACTCGTGGCGGCAGGGTTGTGAATGTGGCGGTGACGGTCCTGGGCGCATTAATATTCACAGTGCATGCTGTCCCGTTAACGCTGTCACAACCGCTCCAGCCTCCGAAACCGGACAGGCTGGGGGTTGCTGTTAATATTACCGTTGATCCGTTAGCAAAGAGGGCCGGTTGGCAGGAAAGATCTCTGCTGCTGCAGTTGATGCCGGCCGGGTTGCTGTTCACGTCGCCGCTGCCGGCTCCGCTGAATAGCAGTGTCAACAGGCTGGAGGGGGTGTAGTTTCCTGCCCTAACCGGGACAAAATAGAGCCCGAAAGCAGGCGATGATGATTTGGGCCAGGCGAAGTCGGTGCCATCATACATGGATACGGCGCGGGCGCTGCTCAGGAGCGGGTCATTGACGTGGGTGGTGGATGTCCAGTAGCCGTCGGCAAAAAAAGACTGGAAACCCTGGCTTGAGGTCAGCCAGCTTGCGGGACTGGACTCTTCCCGGTTGAACAGGC
>JACRCG010000003.1 GCA_016219145.1 Deltaproteobacteria bacterium
GAGTTATAACCATCAGTATTAACAGGATAATTCAATTGAAAAGGTTATGAATTCAGATCACCTTTTGGGTGAAACCCTTTCTGCCTGTAAATACAGTTTTTCTCTGTGTCTCTGTGAGAGTAACTGCCGTTTTTAGGATTATTCCGCGCGAAAATAATGGTGGGGAAGACATGCTTGAAGGGTAATGTATGCCGCCTGAAAAAAACCGGGCCCGGAACGTGGTACAATCACCACATTCCAGGCCCGGTTTCATGCAATCATGGCTGATATCCGTTTATATCAGACCTTCTTTTCGAACCAGTCCTGCAAAGATTCCAAAGCATGCTTCTTGACAGGTTCCGCTGGAGCTGCCGCTTTAATTGCTACAGGCTTGGCAGCGGACACGGCAACTTGCGGCGTCAGGGCCGCCAACTGATCATCCGGAATTTTTTCAAGCTTCTTGACTGCGACGTTAAGGGATATCATCAGCAGCTGCACATTTACCGTGGGCTCACAAAGCACTGTAACGAACAGTCGCGAAAGGGATTTGACCAGTATCCGGCCAAGCTCGGCGCGAATGTCGAAAAACCTGACTTCGCCGGTCGCCTCCTGTAGTCCGATGCTGTTGTCACTTATCAGCACAGCCACTTCATTCAGAGAGTTCTGGTCGAAAAATGAGGGGAATGAATTAGCCAGTACGCTGCCGCGTGTATCAGAAAGCATACTGCCCATAACCCCGGGAACCGAGTTCAGTCCAAGCATGATTGCCTGCATAGAGTCTCCCTTCTTCGCGCTATAATTACGAACTTACTGAATTTACTCAGCAGTGTCCGGCTTGGTTATTGCGCTAAACTCCCCCTCCCTGGACTGGAGGGGGTCGGGGGGTGGGTGAAGCTGCCAACCAGGTCAATTGTGGCAAATTCCCCCGCCCCCTAACCCCCGCCCGCAAGGGGTGGGGGGATTTTCAAGCAACTGCAAACACCTAACAAGACAACACTGGAATTGACTACATTATATTTCGGCCAAACAATCTATTTCTTGGGCTCAGCAACCGGAGCTTTTGCCGGCTCAGCAGCCGGAGCCTTGACAGGTTCGCCCGCTTTGGCCTTGTCATGTACCTCAACCTTATGTTCTTCCTGCATCTCAAGACCGCCGCCATTTTTCAGTACATACGCTGTACCAGCGATAATAATCACCACGATAATAACAATCCACTTCATCATGTTGCTTTACCTCCACTGTCTGTCTTGTTGATTTACCTGCAATCTATAATTGTCGGATCAGGTGGCAGTTCGCGACCTTCACCGTTGCATCCATCTGTAGTAAAAAACAGTAACCAGAATCACATACAAAGCAGCGAATCCGAATTTGACGATATTCCTGGCAATATACTGTCCGCAAGCAGGGCATCTGACAGCATTTGCCGAAAGTTCGCGATTACATTTTGGACAACTGTTCCGGGCCATTTCAACTCCTGATAATTACTGTCGGGTACTGTTCTGCCAAGAAGAAGAGCCCGGCGAAATCCGCCGGGCCCCGTCCTCAAAGGACATTCAGGTTGTTATGCCTGAACCTGATACTTACACTTAGTGATCACCATGCTCGTAGGAGTTGATATCCCTGTCTTTGGTTTCCTTCAGGAACAGGAAGCCGACTACAACCGTCATCAGCGAAACGATGATCGGGTACCAGAGACCGTAGTAGATGTCACCCTTGAGCGCTACTATAGCAGTAGCGGTCAGCGGCAGCATCCCGCCGAACCAGCCGTTGCCGATATGGTAAGGCAGCGACATGGAGGTGTAGCGGATACGGGTCGGGAACAGCTCGACCAGGAAGGCTGCAATCGGACCATAGGCGCCGGTTACATAAACCATGAAGATGAACAGGATCAGAATGGTCATTGGATAGTTGACCTTCTTCGGATCGGCCTTGGCCGGATAACCGTTGGCTTTCAGCGCCTCATTGATAGCCTTGGCATCCAGTCCTTCAATCACGGTAGTGCCGATAGTTGTTACAACAGTCTTGCCCGGAACTTCAGGGATCTTCTTGAAGCTCAGGCCGGACTTGGTCAGCAGGTCGTTGACGCGGTCAACATCAGAGAATTTGGTCCAGGGACCGACGAACAGGTTGAAGGTCTCATTGGCCGGATTTGCAGCAACGGTAATGACGGTCTTATTCTGGAATGCTTCCAGATCAGGATTGACGTAGTGAGTCAGGGCCGCAAACAGCGGGAAGTAGGTCAGAGCTGCAACCAGACAACTGATCAGGATGATTTTCAGACGGCCGATCTTGTCGGACAGCCAACCGAAGAATATGAACAGCGGTGTGCCAAGGATCAGGGACGTGCCGATCAGGGTATAGGTGGTTACGAAGTCCAGTTTAAGCGTGATCTGCAGGAAGAACAGTGCATAGAACTGGCCGGTGTACCAGACAACACCCTGGCCGGCTGTAGCGCCCAGCAGTGACAAAAGAGCATACTTGTTGTTCGGGTATTTCAGGAAGCTGTCGGAGAGTGGCGATTTGGAGCCTTTGCCCTCTTCCTTCATCTTGGCGAATACCGGTGACTCGTTCAGTTTGAGGCGGATGTAGATCGAGATTGCCAAAAGGAAGATTGACATCCAGAATGGAATCCTCCAGCCCCAGTCAGCAAACACTTTAGCATCCATCTGGGTACGGCAGAGACCGATAATCAACAACGCCAGAAAGAAACCGACCGTGGCGGTCGTCTGGATCCAGCTGGTATTCAGACCGCGCTTGGTGTGTGAGGAGTGCTCGGCCACATAGGTTGCTGCACCACCGTACTCACCACCCAGGGCCAGGCCCTGTGCCAGACGCAGGAAAACCAGGATGATCGGAGCCCACCAGCCGATCGCCTCGAAGCTCGGCAGCAGGCCGACGATGAAGGTCGCGAGACCCATGACGAGAATCGTGACCAGGAAGGTATACTTGCGGCCTACGATGTCGCCGATGCGACCGAAGACCAGTGCGCCGAAGGGACGTACCAGGAAGCCGGCGGCATAGGTTGCAAAAGCTGAGAGCAGAGCCGCTGTATCATTGCCCTTAGGAAAGAAAATCGCCGCAAAAAACGGGGCCAGAGTAGCGTACAGATAAAAGTCGTACCACTCGAATACCGTTCCGACCGACGAAGCGACAATAACCAGTTTTTGCTCCTGGGTAATCTCTTCTTTTGCTTCAAATTTTTCAGTTTCAAGTGCCATGTGTGAACCTCCCTTTTTGTGTTTGGAATTAATCGTATGAAGCTTCTAAACCGCTTTGTGCTGCTCTCCTTTCGTTTAGTGTGTAAATCGGTACTACGCCCGTGAATAACCAAATTTCATGGAGAGCTGCTCGCCCCCCTCCAGCATGCATGGAATGATTACCTGTTCCAGCCGTTCCTGCAGCATCCGGAAGGATGGCGCCAATAACGTCAGCGCTCCGACCACCTTGCCGGCGTAGTCGCGAATCACGACCGCCACGGCACAGATACCTTCACCAAGACCACCGAAATCAACCGCCACCCCTTTTTTACGAATCTCGTCCAGCTCCTTTTCGAGCTCTGCCGGGTTCGGTATGTCACGCTTTCTACCGGCACGTCCAAACAGCTCAAACGAACTGACGGACTTGATGACCTTGCCGGCAGCATTGGTAAAATACGGAAACCGCTTGCCAACCAGATCAACCGCCTTGACCTGCTGAAAGGAATCAACCATATCAAGAAACAGCACTTCATCATTATTCATGACTGTAAGGTAGATCGCTTCGTCCAGTTTGCGGGCCAACTCTTCCATGATCGGGTGCGCCAGCCGGATCAGGCTGGTACTCTTCAGAATATGCTGCGCCATTTCGAAGGCCTGCAGGCCCAGATGATATGTGCCGGTAACTTCGTTCCGCTCGATCAACCCCTTGTCTTCAAGAGTCGCCAGCAGCCGAAAGGTTGTATTTCGACTCAGGTCAAGCTTGGCGGACAAAATCTGAACCGTCGGATGCGCGCTTTCCTCAGCCAGCGCCTCAAGCAGGTCGATAGCTTTTGCCACGGCCTGAACAGAATATTGACCCTTATCTCTCATCAATTTTTTGCCCCTGCATGTACTCAAATCAGAGTGATAATTATCGTCAAAAAACAGTTTCCCAAAAAAAGTTGCGCTTTTATTAGTACGTCGTTCTAATATTGTCAATATTTTTTTTACAGGAATATATTTTTTATTGAATAGATTATGTAATACGAGAAGTTATAGTATGGCCAAAAACATATTCGGTATTGCTAATTACGTAAAATAATCTTTTATCAGATCACTGTACTGGCCCTTTTTGGAGATGAGATTTATCAACTTTTCAACCATGTATGCGCAATTTTCAAAATCCTTTATATATCCGCGATGTGATAGCAATATTGCAATTGAAGCTCACTTGAATAATAAATATTGCATCATGGTCTGAAGTGCGTAAAATGCCGGGTCAGACTATATTTGGAGGGTTTTGTGCCTGCCATCAGCGAGGACAGTTTTTTCTTTATTTCGGTTGATTCGGTCTGTCGTCGCCCGGCAGTGACTTGTTCGCTTGAACTTGGTCTTGTTGAAATGGCCGGCATCATGAAGAGAGACAACATCTCCGGCATTGTTGTCGTTGATGGGGAAAAACCGATCGGTGTAGTATCCCTGCGTGACCTGCGCGACCTGATTGCCAGCGGGACCAGCGATTTTTCCAACTTGATTGTGCGCGATATCATGAAGAGCGGACTGATCACCATCCGCAGCAGCGATTACCTTTTCAAGGCCATTTTTCTGATGGCCAAGCACAATATTCACCGCCTGGTAGTAGTAGATGAACGTGACCAGCTGGTCGGGGTAATGACCGACACCGACCTGTTCCGCATCCAGACCCGCAGCCCACTGTATCTGATTCAGGAGATCGAATCCGCCACCACTATCGAACAGCTGGTTCTGTTGGGTCAGAAGATGACCGGCATGCTGCAGTATGCCGTTAAAACCAATGCGGATATACAGAGCCTGATCCAGTTGATCGCTCACTTTAATGACGCCATGACCAGACGCCTGATTTTTATCCTGGATTGCCGCGAAGACATCAGACTTCCGGCAGGTGCGGCCTTTCTGGTGTTGGGGAGCGAAGGGCGCGAGGAACAGACCCTGCGCACAGACCAGGACAGTGCAATCGTATACCGGGACGACCTCTCAGCAGCAGAGCTGGCTGAGGTTAGTCGCTTTGCCGACAGGATTGCTCCGGCGTTGGAGAGTCTCGGGGTTCCGCTCTGCCCTGGTAACATGATGGCCAGCAATCCCGACTGGTGTCACAGCCTGTCTGCGTGGAAGCATCTGACTGAGCGCTGGATAACCATGCCCAGCCCGGATCACACCGTTTTCTTCGGTGTTTTTCAGGACCTGCGGGTACTGCATGGAGATACGGCTTTTGAAAAGGAACTGCAGGCTCATCTCTGCGAATGCACACGCGCTAACGCCGTCTTTTTTCCGAACATGGCCAGGACTATCAGCAGCTTCAAAGTGCCGCTCGGCATCTTCGGGCGCTTTCTGATCGAAAAAAAGGGAGAGCATAGCGGCAAGCTTGATCTGAAGAAGGGGGGACTGTTCGCCTTGACGCGTGGTATCAGCCTGTTGGCGCTTGAGGCCGGCATTGCCGGCGGAACAAGCTGGGACAAGCTGGAGCGGCTTAAACATCTGAACCTGGTCTCGCCCAGCGACCTTGAAACCATCAGGGAATCATTCACGTTTTTGATGAAAATGCGGCTGGAGAGGCAGCTGCGATCAGTGTCTTACGGAAAAGAGCCATCCAATTGCGTTGACCCGCAGGTTCTGTCCGAAAAAGAGCAGAACAAACTACGCAAAGCCCTCAAGGGCGCCAACACCATGATCAGCCTCTTGCGCAACCGCTATCAGCTTGATCTTACCTCCGGCTGAACATGCCCGTTATTAATCTGATATTTTTCGCGCTGCTCGTTATTGCCGGCAACCTTTACGCCGCTGAACCGCCAACCCTGCCAGAGTTGAAGCAGCAGATCAATTCGCGCTTTGCCGGAAAAAAAGTGGCCCAGTGGGGCGAGCGAGTCAGCGGTGTCCGCAGTCGCCTGGATACGCACGACAAGGTAATCGCCCTGACCCTGGACGCCTGCGGCAGCGCCAAAGGGAGGGGTGTTGATACGAAACTGATCGACTTTCTGGCTCAGGAACAGATTCCGGCCACCCTGTTCATCAATGCCCGCTGGATCGATGCCAATCCGGAGCTGTTCAGGAAACTGGCGCATAATCCGCTCTTCGAGATCGCCAATCACGGAATGTGGCACAAGCCGGCCTCGGTTAGCGGCCGGTCGGTCTACGGAATAGCTGGAACGAAAAATATCGAAGAACTGGTAGATGAGATCGGGCTGAATGCCCTAAAGATTGAAACTGTTACCGGAAAACGGACCGTGCTGTACCGCTCCGGCACCGCCCATTATGACGACGTTGCGGTCGAGGTGGCCAACGCCATGGGACATCAGGTAGCCGGTTTTTCAATTCTGGGTGATGCCGGGGCAACCTGGAGCGCCGCCCAGGTCAAGGCGGCGCTATTAAAGGCGGAGCCGGGAGACATTGCCCTGCTTCATATGAATCACCCGGAAAGCGGCACCGGCGCCGGGATCGCGGCCGCTGTGCCGGAACTGAAGAGCCGCGGCTTCCGTTTTGTGAGGATGTCGGATTATCCTTTGAGATAGCTTACTTTTTCCTAAGCAGTGCCGCGACCTCTGCCTGAATCCGGGGCGTATCTATTTTCGCCTCATTCAGCGCTGTACCCCAGCTCTTCAATCCCTTTTTAACCTCAGAATGAAGCTTTAGCGGCGATTGGCCGGTTTTTCCGGTAATCAGCACCGCAACAATCAGCTCCTGGCTGGTGGCTCCACCCTTCCTCATTTCGGCCAACTCGCCGACTCCAATCAACTTATAGCCGACAAGCAAACCATCGACCACCTCCTGTGCGAGTCTGACGCCCGAAGCTCCGGCGTTCAGCTCGACAGAAAATCGATCTTCAAAAGCTTTGGTCGTAATTCCGGTAGAGGCCACTGCATCCCGCCACACCCCTCCCGGGCGTTTGGCCTGAAGCAGATTTTCCGCCGACAGCCCATATCTGGAGGCCAGCCAGTAGGCCACCCACATGTCATCAGCCGAGGTTCCGCCCTGTTTTTTCATTACGACAGTTTTCTTGTCTACATTGAACACAGTCGCGAAAAATGAGTTCTGGGTCGTAGCCAGAATATAGGGATCGGCCACGGCCGGACGCGCCGGATCATACGAACGCTCCCGGAAGCAGTGACAGTTGATCGTCGGAATGGCGGATGCGGAAAACGGAGAGAGCGCCAGTAAAAAGATAAGGACCGGCAGATATTGTCTGAAATGAAAGTGCACGTTCATGTTCACGTTCTCTTCCTGTTTGATATGACACCGTCTGTTTGTAACCGGTTTCCGCATACAATTGTTTGACACAGATCAAGTAACGTACACAAAACTTAATAGCCCCGCTCCAGTAAGGAACGGGGCTATCATGCCTGCCTTTAAACTTACAGCGCCTACTTCTTTGCCGCCGCCATGGCATCGTTCAGAAGCTTGATGCCGGCCATGGATTCGTCAACCGATTTGGTCAGGGATTCCCGCGCCAGCTCAGGATTGTGGAAACCGTCAGAGTTCTCGGCGGTCCAGTACTCCCAGAGGATATGAGCCTTGAGATGCCGGTCCTGGGCTTTCTTGATTGTGTCGGCGTCAATTCCGGCCTTCTTCGCTTCTACGATCTTGTCGATCAGGTCGCTCAACCAGAACTCGGCCTTGCGCATCTTGCCCTTGAAGTGTGCCCGGATTGAGTCAATGGCATATCTGGCCTCATCTTCGGTCCACTGCGGATGGCACTTGAGACAGGTCTCCTTGAGCTGCACTCTGGGTGTCACTGCAAAATGCGAGGTGAATACCTTGCCCTTGGCGCCCTTCACCTTCGGCAAATGACAGGCGTCGCAGCCGACTCCCTTCTTGCCGTGCTTGGAGTTGTAATATGTCTCGGCCTCAGGGTGCTGGGCCTTCCAAAGCAGCCCGCCGGTCAGGGTGTGTTTGAAGTCCAGGAAGCCGACCTGGTTCTTGTAGTGTTCATAAAGCCCCATAACATCTTTGAATGGGAAGTGGTTCGTAAGCGGGCTGTCATATCCGACCGTCTTCTTGGATGTATCCGGATTTTTCGGGTCATAGCCGTCGTTGCAGTTGTATTCCACATGGCACTGGCCGCACTGGAGCTTGGTGTCATATTTTTCAAGAATTGCAATCTTGCGGTCAAACCCGCGCAGACCCATGGTATGGACAGTAATCTTGGTTCGCTTCGGGTCGTTATGCCAAAGAGTGTCACCTTCGGCCCGGGTCAGTGCCTGGATCAGGCCATCGCGGACGATCCTTGGTGTGGCGCCATGCGGATCATGACAGTAGATGCAATTGAATCCCTGGGCTGTGCTGCGAGCCACATCCACCACATTAGAGGTGCGGGCAAAAGTGGCGCCCTTTTTCAAAGCTTCCGGATCTCCCAGATAACCCCACTTGAGGATGTTGTCCTGAGTCTTGCACTGCAAACAGGTCGGGTTCGCGGCAGCGGCGCTTTGCGGAATGCGTGGCTTGTGCTCGTTGTCTTTCGGGAACTTGTCTTCAAGAACATCGAAGACCTTGCCCTGCTCCAGAGTATACTGCCAGCCGTTTTTACCCTGGAAGCGGCCACCGAAAGCCCTGTCCACCGCAAACTGATCTATCAGCATCTTGTCATGCCCACGGGTGGCGTTGTGTTCCTTGGTGAATCCGTGACCCATCATGAGTTTATCCCAGTAAGGGTTGGGAGAGCGCCCTGTCAGCTGCGATTTCTCATCGCGAGCCGGGCGATGGTGGGTCTCTTTCAGGAAGGTGTTGTACTGATCCTGATGGCACTGGCCGCAACCCTCCCAGGAAACATCCGTACCCGGGCGCGTATCAGGGCCAGGAGCCTTGACGTGTTTTTCGAGGCCATCATGGCAGTAGGCACAGTTCACCTTGGCGTGCTTACCTGACTTGTGGAACTGCTTGATCTCCTTGTCGTGGCAGTCGAAGCAGGTTTCCACCTTCACCTCTTTCACCTTCTTGCGTTCCGGAGCTTTGATCTGCTTTTTGGCCGTGGCGTCGGCGGTCTGGATATAAAAACCACCCGCCACAACCAGGGCAACCGTGAGGAACCCCGCAAGTACCAGTTTCTTCTTCAGCATGGTTGTTCTCCTTTCTGTGGGTATGCAATTGACTTCAAGTATTTATTGACGCGGCGAATTGTGCCTCAAGTTGCAGGACAATCTTTGACCGAAATCAAAAATCTCCTGATTGTTATCTGGGTATCAGCGCCACCGCCTTCGGCTCAACCGGACAGACATACTCGCAGGCTCCGCAGCCGTCACAGAAATTCGGGTTGATCCTGATTCCTACTCCGGGGTTGAGCTTGATAGCCTTGGGCTTGCAGCTCTCCACGCAGGCGGAACACTCGTTGCTGCGGGCCAGACAACGTTCATTGAAGGCCTCCGCCACCAGGTCGTAACGCGGCTCGGACACCGGGGCAACTCTCTGCGGTTCCGTAATTACTGAGGGAACGCTGCTCTTGAGAGTTTCGGCTATCTCCAGTGCCGTTTTTCCTAATGAGAACAGCCCCTGTTTGAAAAAATCCTTGCGGGATATACTCATGCCTGCTTCTCTTCCAAAGCCTTGAGACGCTCCTTCATGGCCTTTTCCTTCTGAAAACGAGCCGTAATGTCCCTGATGATCGCCCCGGTGCCGAGAACAGCGCCATCCTCGCCCTTTACAATGACCATGCTGAATTCGAGAGAAAGTCTGGCGCCGTCTTTTTTGATTCCAGGCGCCGAGAGCAGTTCGGTGCCATAGCGGGTCACGCCGCTGGCCATAACCTTGTGGTACCCCTCCCAATGGCGTCCGCGCAGGTTTTCCGGGATGATCAGATCGAGGCTTTTGCCCTCCGCCTCGGCCGCGGAATATCCGAACATCGCCTCTGCTCCTTCGTTCCAGAGCCGGATCAGGCCCTCATGGTCGGCAAACAGGATCGCATCGCTGTTGCTTTTTACTATCCGCTCGCTGAGCCAGGTAAATGACAGATTGTGCATCCAGTTTCTCCTTAATGTAAATGGTACCACCAGATCATGAAAATACAACTGAGGCAGAGTTATTATTCTGGGAAAAGCATTTGAACCACAGAGCAACTGAGCAACTGAGCAAAAAAAAGAATTCAGGTTAAAACCAGAAAAAATCACTCACTATTTTGGTTATGCCTGTTGTTGATGTAACGGTTTGACTTCTCTGTTGCTCAGTTGCTCTGTGGTTCAAGAACTGCCGTTTTTGGGTTTTTTCATCTCCCCAGCAGTGAGTAGATGGCATATCCCGCAATCAGGAGGCCGACGACCAGATTGACGGGCCTGGTTTTTTCTGAGGCTTGCGGCATAAACAGGGCATCCACACGCATTGACTCGAAAATTGCGCTGCGAACAAAGGCGGCCAGAATCAATATCAGTCCGTAGATTATGCCTATGCTGTTTACAATGGTATCCAAAGTTGTCTACGCTCTCAAATCTATGCGCTTCATCTCCTGTTTTTCGCTGTCGGAGAGCTTGTCCCACCAGGTGCCTCCGGAGTTGCCGTAGTCAAAACGCTCGGCTCCCGTGCGGGTGTAGTAATAGTAGTTGATGAACCAGGAATAGGCGTAGAAGACGGAGACTCCCACGAAGAACGGAATAGCGCTGCCGTACTTGGTTATGGCTCCGCCGATAAACGAAGTCCAGATGAACGGGCCGAATGCCGCCCAGGCCCCGGTCCAGCCCAGCATCTGGGCACCCTTGGCTGGTGAATAGGCGAACACGATCGGGTACTGGCGGAAAGTCGCCGCGTTGTTTGTGCCGGTCATCAGGAAGATGAAAAGCATGATCCAGACAAAGCCCTGAAACTGATCAAGAGAGGTGGGTGTCAGGAACCCTCCGAAGGCCAGCGCCAGGCAGCCGGCGATCTGCCCCAGTGTCGTCCAGTGCATCCCCTTGCTGCCGCCCCACTTGTCGAAGACCGGGCCGGTAAGAGCCCGGACGAGTCCGCCGATCAGCGGCCCGAGATAGGCGTAGGCCAATGGATCAGGCGCGCCGTCAAAGCCGCCGTAGATGGTCTTGATCATCATCGGGAAGGCGGCCGCATAGCCAGAGAATGAGCCGAACGACGTGATATAGGTTATGGTGCAGTTCCAGGTATGAGTACGGGCCCTGTTCAGGCTGCTCAGGATTTCAAACTGTCCCTTGAAGCCTCTGGCTGGGAGAGTGACGCTTCTCAGAAACAGCGCGCAGAGGATAAAGGCAACAACAAGAAACGGAACCCACACAAACAGCGCGTTCTGTAGATAGATTTTCTTTGTTATCACTTTCTTGACCGCTACATCCGTAATCAGGCCGGCCTCGTTTTTCTTGAGCTCAACCTTCATGTTTTTGGTGGTATCGGTCTCCTTGATCACCACATCCCTGATCACGTCACCATCTTTTGTAATCACTGTTGCGGCCGCCAGATCAGCCCTTTTGGCCACCACATCCGTAACCACACCAACGGCATTTTTCGTAACAGCTACATCTTTCAGGATA
>JACRCG010000088.1 GCA_016219145.1 Deltaproteobacteria bacterium
GGCGAAGTAATCAATGATCTGGCAGCAACGGTCGACGAGCTGTCCAAGGGGGTACATGAACTGGCTGAACGCCGGATCGGCGCCCTGATAGTGATTGTTCGCCAGATGTCGATTGATCATCTGGTGCAGGTGGGCACCGAGATCGATGCCAAGGTGACCAGTGAGCTGCTCAACTCCATCTTTCTCCCCTACTCTCCCATTCATGACGGTGCGGTCATAATCCAGCGGGAAAAAATCACCAGCGCCGGTTGTTTCCTGCCGCTTTCACAGAATCCGGATATTGCCAAGAGCTTCGGCACGCGCCACCGGGCGGCGCTGGGCATATCGGAGCAGACCGACGCCCTGGTACTGGTGGTCTCTGAAGAAACCGGCAAGGTCTCCATCGTTCATGATGGTAAAATCACTTATGATGCCGATCCGGACGAGATCCGCAGACTTTCCCGCAAGGCCATCGAAGGGAAACGCGCGCCGAGGACACCGGCAGCTGTAGAACACTGATCCACAAAAAACCGGCATCACACAAAGCTCACAAAGTTCACCAAGAGAATCAGGTGATTGTCAAATTTGATTGCAACATATTTGGAAGAGTGCTTTAAACCCGAAATGCCCCTGATTTCTTTGTGTTCTTTGTGCCTTTGTGAGAGGCAGCTGTTATTATCAGGTTGATTTTATTCAGGAGACAGGTCTGACATGAAAAAATTATTCGGAACTGACGGTGTGCGCGGCGTTGCCAACGTCTATCCCATGACAACCGAAATGGCCATGCAGTTGGGGCGCGCTGCGGCTTACGTCTTCAAAAGCTCCAGTAAACGCCGGCACCGCATTGTTATCGGCAAGGACACCCGTCTGTCCGGGTATATGCTGGAGAATGCACTGGTGGCAGGTATCTGCTCGATGGGGGTGGATGTTCTGCTGGTTGGCCCGCTGCCGACGCCGGGCATAGCCAACATCACTTCATCAATGCGGGCCGACGCCGGCGTGGTCATCTCGGCCTCGCATAACGCCTTTCAGGATAACGGCATCAAGTTTTTTTCGGCCGATGGTTTCAAGCTTCCTGACGAAGTCGAGCTGAGAATAGAAAAATTGATCGAATCCAAAAAGATCGACGCCCTGCGGCCGACTGCTACGGAGGTCGGCAAGGCCTTCCGGATTGATGATGCTGCCGGCCGTTACATCGTCTATCTGAAAAACACCTTTCCGCAGGAGATGGATCTTTCCGGCCTGAAGATCGTCCTGGACTGCGCCAACGGAGCGGCCTACAAGGTTGCCCCGGCCGTTTTTGAAGAACTGGGGGCCGAGGTAATAGCACTGGGGGTCAAACCGAACGGCACCAACATCAATGCCGGCTGCGGATCAACCTGCCCGGCGGTTATCAGTGAAGCTGTCAAACAGCATCGGGCCGATATCGGCATCGCCCTGGACGGAGACGCCGACCGTGTCATCGTCTGCGACGAATTCGGCAACGAGGTCGATGGTGACCACATCATGGCCATCTGCGCCAGCGACATGCTGAAGCGCAAACTGCTCAAGAAAAAAACCCTGGTAGCGACCGTAATGAGCAACATGGGACTGGACATCGCCCTGCGCAAATCGGGCGGCAAAATTGTCAAGACCGATGTCGGTGACCGCTATGTGGTCGAAGCCATGCGCAAAGGGGGCTACAACCTGGGGGGCGAGCAGTCCGGACATATGATTTTTCTGGATTACAACACCACCGGTGATGGTATTCTGTCCGCCCTGCAGCTTCTGGCAGTCATGCGGCGCGAGGAAAAAACGTTATCCGAGCTGGCTGAAATCATGATCCCGCTGCCTCAGGTGCTGGTCAACGCCCGAGTACGAGAGAAAAAAGATATTTTAACTATCAGCGATGTGGCCGCAAAAATCAGGGATGTCGAGCAGAAACTCGGCAATGAAGGACGGGTACTGATCCGCTATTCCGGCACAGAGCCGCTGCTGAGGGTCATGATCGAAGGGCAGGACAAGTACGAGATCACAACCTGGGCCAATGACATCTGCGAACTGGTCAAAAAGCATATCGGGTAAACAAGGACTGAACTGCGGTCTCTCACAGAGCTCACAAAGTTCACAGAGAAAACCATAGGAATTATGATTATGACAAACAAACCTCTTTAGCTTGCTGGGTTACCCTCTGTGTGTGCTGTAATTTTTTTTGCTTCTCTCCGTGTCTCCGTGAGCTCCGTGAGACAAAGATTTAGTTATTTAAAGGAGGTTACAATACCTTGGCAAAACTGGGATTGAACGTTGATCATGTTGCCACTATCAGGCAGGCCCGCGGCGGAGTTGAGCCGGATCCTGTGGCGGCAGCCGCCATGGGGGAACTGGCCGGAGCAGAGGGTATAACCATTCATCTGCGCGAAGACCGCCGACACATCCAGGACAGGGATCTGGAAATCCTGCGACGCACCGTTAAAACCAAACTCAACCTTGAGATGGCCGCCACTCAGGAGATGGTTCGCATCGCCCTCAGAATCCAGCCCGAACAGGTAACACTTGTTCCGGAGAAGCGCCAGGAGCTGACCACCGAGGGGGGGCTGGACGTCATCCTGAACGCCAAGTTGATCTCGGATACCGTCAAGAGACTCAAAGACGGCGGGATCTGCGTCAGCCTGTTCGTTGACCCCAATCAGGAACAGATCAAGGCCGCCAACAAGACCGGCACCGACTATATCGAAATTCATACCGGAGCCTATGCCGAAGCCAAAGGCTGGAAAGAGCAGGAACACGAACTGGAACATATCGATACCGCTATCAAGCTGGCCCGCAAGGTAAATCTGGGGGTCAACGCCGGACACGGTCTCAACTACGTCAACATCAAGCCGCTGGCTGCGCTGGGAGGCATTGAGGAGTATAATATCGGTCACTCGATCATGGCCCGCGCCATGCTGGTCGGCCTGGACCGGGCGGTCAGGGATATGGTTGAGCTGATCAAATACGCATGAGTATTTGAGGTGAATGCGACAGACAAACAATATGGGAGGTGTTCCATGCCGTTGACCGTTCATCAACTTGAAAATGAGCTATTTAATCTGGACTTGAATACACGGGCGCATCTGGCGGAAAAACTGATCCTCAGCATTGACGCGCCAAGTGATGCAGAAAACCTCAAGCTTTGGGTGACGGAAGCTGAGCTACGCCTTGCTGACCTCCGCGCCGGGAAAGCCCGCGAATATCCGGCAAGCGAGGTTTTCCAGAGTTTAAGGGCTGCACTCGCGTGAAACAGGTCACGTTTCATGAAGATGCCCGAGCAGAGCTGGCGGAGGCTTCGCACTATTACGAAGATCGGGTTCCCGGCCTCGGACAGGCACTGATTGACGACGTGGAAAAAGCGGTCAGTGAAATTGTTGTACATCCGAATGCCTGTGGACGTGTCTCAAAAAACCTGCGTCGCAAGGTGTTAAACCGGTTCCCATACGGTCTGATATATGCTGTCGAGACTGATCGAATCAGAATAGTGGCTATAGCCCATCACAAGCGCCGTCCGGAATACTGGCGCTATAGGCTCGCATGATCTTCGGCATCGGCATCGACATAGTCGCCACATCTCGTTTTCAGCGTTTTCTGGATGATGACAGTGCTATTATTGAGCGCCTTTTTACACAGGCAGAGCGTGACAGATGCGCCGGCAGAAAAGATTCCGCTTCGTGCCTGGCAGCCCGATTTGCCGCCAAGGAAGCGTTCATGAAAGCACTGGGAACAGGCTTGCGTGACGGAATTTCCTGGCATGATGTAGAAGTTGTAAATGACACTCTCGGCAAGCCCGGCCTGTCTCTTTCAGGCAGAGCCGGCGAGATGCTCCGGGAACAGGCTTTGAATATCCCCCTGCTTTCCATTTCACATGACGGCGGTCACTCGGTTGCAATGGTGGTTCTGGAGGTTTTATGAGGGTAGTCACCGCACATACCATGCAGGAAATCGACAAACGTGCCATTGAAGAGTTCGGTATTCCCGGAATCAGAATGATGGAGAGCGCAGGAAACGCCTGCGTCGACGAGATCTTCAGCGAGTTTGGCCTGAAGGGGCGCACGGTAGTCCTGGCCGGAAAAGGCAACAACGGCGGGGACGGCTATGTCATCGCCCGTCTGCTCAACCAGAAAGGGTGGAGCGTAAAAGTCATCATACTGGCAGAGCGTGAACAGATTGCCGGAGACGCCGCCGCAAACCTGAATAAACTCCCCGCAGCAATGACAAGCTTCTGCACACAGGAGGGGCAGCTGCCCATCCTGCACATGGAAGAGATTTTCCAGGCCGACGTCATCGTGGACGCGCTGCTGGGCACCGGTCTGCGCAGTGACGTGAGCGGCGTTTACCTGGAAGCCATCGATCTGATGAATGCCTCCGGCCGCCCTGTTCTGTCGGTGGATATCCCATCCGGGATCCACGGAACAACCGGCAGGGTTCTGGGTGAAGCGGTCCGGGCCCATATTACCGTCACATTCGCTTTCGCCAAACTGGGACATGTCCTCTTCCCCGGAGCCGAACATACCGGGCGTCTGGTGGTGGCTGACGTCGGCATCCCTGCCATACTGATGGAATCCGCTTCCGGTTATGACTTTCTGAATGAGGACCGGATGAGGCCAAAACTGCGGCCGCGAAATCGCCAGTCGCACAAGGGTGATTTCGGGCACTGCCTGATTATCGCCGGGGCAACCGGGAAAACAGGCGCTGCGGCACTGACAGCCAACAGCGCGGTCAGAGCAGGTTCCGGCCTGGTAACGCTGGCCGTCGCAGAAAGCATCCATGCCATCATGGAGCTGAAGACCACCGAAGCGATGACCTGTCCCCTGCCGGACTTCGGCAGTGGACACCTGACAAACAGCGCCTTCCCGAACATAGAGAAACTGCTGGTCGGAAAAGACGCCGTCGCTATCGGCCCGGGGCTTGACCGCCGTCCGGGAACATTCGCGCTGGTCCAGAATCTTGTTGAAAATGTTACCGCGCCGCTGGTGATTGATGCCGACGGACTGAACGCCCTGGCCGAGGATATGAATGTTCTGCGCCGAAAGAGGTCAAAAGATGTCATACTGACCCCTCATCCGGGCGAAATGGCGCGCCTCTTGGGTACATCAATCCCGGATGTGGAAGCTATCAGAATTTCAGTGGCTCAGGAGTTTGCCCGCGGCTACGGAGTTCATCTGGTGCTGAAAGGAGCCCGCACCATCATCGCCGCCCCGGATGGGACCGCCGCCATCAACGGCAGCGGCAATCCCGGCATGGCTACCGGCGGCATGGGGGACGTGCTGACCGGCATTATCGTTTCGCTGCTGGGACAGGGCTATTCTGCCAGTGCGGCCTGCCGTCTGGGAGTTTTCGTCCACGGCTATGCTGCCGACATGGTGGCCGAGGAAAAGGGAGAGATCGGGATCAATGCCACAGACGTGCTGGAAAAACTGCCCTACGCCTTCAATAAGTTGCTGAAAAACACACTGCTGTCGAATCTTAAAATGTTTGACGAGCTATAATTCCAGGGAGACCATACCATGCAAACAGTTGCAGAAATAATGACAAAAGAAGTTGTTACAGTACAGGAAACCACCACGGTTCGTGAAATGGCCGAGATATTCGGCAGAATGCGCATCGGCAGCCTGCCGCTTGTAGATCAGGCCGGTAATCTGACCGGTATTGTGACCGCCTCGGACTTGATCGAGCAGGGCCGCCCCCTGCACATACCGACCGTAATTTCGCTGTTTGACTGGGTCATTCCTCTGGAGAGCGAACAGTCACTCGAACGGGACCTGAAAAGAATCACCGCCCAGACCGCCGCTGAATTAGCCGCCCGGGATGTTGTCACCGTTTCACCCGCAGACCTTGTCAGCACGGCAGCTGAAATAATGAGCAGCC
>JACRCG010000089.1 GCA_016219145.1 Deltaproteobacteria bacterium
ACCGGACTGCTGAAAGCCAAACGTCAGCTGGCCGCGGCTTCGATTGAAGCTGACAGGTATATTTTCTAACATGGAAACGTAGGGGCGATCCTTGTGATCGCCCTGGTTTAAAATTTCTTGCACCGACGATCATGGGCGAACACAGGATTCGACACAGCGGGCGAATACAAGATTCGACACAGCGGGCGAATACAAGATTCGCCCCTACAGGTTTAATACATGCAACAGCACACCGTACAAACTCCATATGTAGTCGGTGAAGTGCATTTCTACAGCGCCGAACTGGAGAGCGGTATTGTGCTCTTCGACACCGGTCCGCCTACACCTGAAGGTATTGCCCACCTACAGAGCAGCGTGGACCTGGCACGCCTGAAATACCTCTTCATAACACATTGCCATGTAGATCACTATGGTCTGGCCAATTTCATCCTCCAGAACAGCACCGCCGAGATCTTCATCCCCCGCCGGGATGCCATTAAATTTCAGCGCCACGCCGAACGGATGGTGCGAATGAGCGAAATTCTGAACGGCTACGGTTTCGGCGAAGATTTCACCACCCATTTCAGAGAGTCCGTCGAGCGGCACAAGATATTTCCCGCACAGCCCGAGCGTTTTCAGATCGTTGAAGAGTACACCGGCCTGGATGAGCTCGGCATCAGCTATATCCCCTGCCCCGGCCACTCCCAGAGCGACCTGGTTTATCTGGTCGGAGAGTATGCCGTGACAGGCGATATCCTGCTCAGAAATATTTTCCAGGCGCCTCTGCTGGATGTCGATTTTGAGACATTTAAGGGGCGTTTCAGAAACTACGCAGCCTACTGCGCTTCAATCATAAATCTGGCCCGGCTGCGCGGACGGCAGATCATGCCGGGACACCGTCAGTATGTTCAGAGTCTGGATGAGGCTCTATTGTTCTATGTCAGGACACTTCTTGAGCGCTCTGCCCAGCTGCTGCCGCTGAAGAGCCTGGCGGTCAACGAGATCATCAACAGACTTTTTCAGGGAAGGCAGAGTGATCCTTTCTATGTCTACCTGAAGATATCGGAGGTGGTCTTCATGCTGGACTTCATCGAAAACCCGGCGCTGCTCAAGGCATCACTGGAGCTGATCGGGTTGTTTGATGAGGTAAGCGAGCTTTATTCTGTCTTTGCATGAAAGGAAAAACATGATCGATCCACTCTTCCAGCCGATTACCATCAACCGGATGGTGATCAAGAACCGCATCTTCATGCCGGCCATGCATCTGAACATGGCGGGAAACTATGCCGTCAGCGACCAGCTGGTAGATTTCTACTCCGAGCGGGCCAAAGGCGGAGCCGGAATGATCACGGTCGGTTACGCCACGATAGATGAACGTTCCGGCAACCCGGGCAATATCGGGGCTCACAAGGATATATACATCCCCGGCCTGACCCGTCTGGCAACCGCAATCCGTGAAAACGGCGCGCGCTCCTCAGTCCAGTTGAACCATGCCGGCCGTTACAACCACTCCATGCTGATGGGTGGCAAACAACCGGTGGCCCCCTCCCCGATCGCTTCACGCCTGACCCGCGAAACACCGCACGAACTGGATCTTGCCGAAATAGAGGAGATCGTCAATCGCTTTGCTTTAGCTGCCGGGCGTGTAAAGAGCGCCGGTTTCGACGCTGTCGAAATTCTCTCCGGCACCGGCTACCTGATCAGCGAGTTCCTCTCCCCTCTGACCAACAAACGGACTGATCAATACGGGGGCGACTTTGAAAACCGGATTCGTTTCGGGCTGGAAGTGATCCGTGCCGTCCGGGAAACTGTTGGAGTGGACTTTCCGCTGCTGGTCAGGATGAACGGCAACGAATTTATGAAGGGCGGTTCCAGCCGCCAGGAATTGCAGGAGTACGCCGTCCGCCTGACAGAGGCCGGAGTTGATGCGCTCTGCATCAACGTGGGGTGGCATGAGGCCCAGGTGCCGCAGATCGTGACTGAAGTTCCGCGCGGCGTTTTCGGCTATCTGGCCCGCAGTATCAAGGAAATTGTCAATGTGCCGGTCATCGCCAGTCACCGCATCAACGACCCCGAACTGGCCCGGGAGATGATCTCCGACGGCCTGTGCGACATGGTTGCGCTCGGGCGGGCGCTGATTGCCGACCCTTTCTTTCCGGAGAAGGCCAGAAGCGGACATGAGGCCGACATCGTTCATTGCGTGGCCTGTGCGCAGGGCTGTTTTGACAACCTCTTCAAAATGAAGGCGGTTGAGTGTCTCTGCAACCCGCGAGCCGGTTATGAGCGCTCAAGGGGATTGATAAAAACGGAGAAGCCATTGAATGTTTCCGTGATCGGCGGCGGAGCAGCCGGAATGAGCGCGGCCATTTCAGCCGCCGAGTGCGGTCATCGTGTGACACTGCACGAAGCCGGCGATCATCTGGGAGGGCAGCTTCTTCTGGCCGGTGCGCCTCCGGGGCGGGAAGAGTTCCTTGAGCTGGCAGCCGACCTGGAACGCCAACTTGAACTGTCCGGCGCGACCGTTGTTTTCAACTCAAGAGTAGACGCTTCCTTCTGCGACGATATTCGTCCGGATGCAGTAATTCTGGCTACCGGCGGGGTGTCGATCACACCGGCCATTCCTGGCGTGGATCTGCCGCATGTTGTGCAGGCCTGGGATGTACTTGCTGATGAAGCCCCCACCGGCAAACAGGTGGTTGTGATCGGCGGCGGAGCGGTAGGAATTGAAACAGCCCTGCTGCTGGCCGAGAGAGGGACTCTCTCGGGTGAAGCCCTCAAATTCCTGCTGGTTCATGGGGCGGAGTCGCTTGAGAACCTGTACACCCTCGCAACCAGAGGCAGCAAGGATGTCACGGTCATCGAGATGATGCAGGATCTGGGCAAAAACTTCGGCAAGAGCACCCGCTGGGGAATGATGCAGGATGTTGAGCGTTACGGCGTCAAAACCAGGGTTGCCGCCAAGGTGATCGAGATCACCGCTGATTGCGTCAGGATCGAGTATGAAGGAGAGATCGAAGAGCTTCCGGCTGATTCGGTCGTGCTGGCTGTCGGGACACGGGCTCATAATCCCATGCAGGAAATTGTTGCAGCAAGCGGAATTCCGTTTCGGACGGCGGGGGACGCACTGAAGCCAGCCATGGTTTTTGACGCTATACATCAAGGCTTTACAGCCGGTCGTGAGATCGGTTCAATTTAGTTTTGGAGGTATCATTATGAAGAGTATTTTTGCAGCGCTCGTTTTGACGATCATTTTTGCCGGCCAGGCCTCTGCTGTGGAAGTAGCCGGAGTCAATCTTGAACCGGCTGTGATGGTCAACAGCCAGCAGCTTAAATTGAACGGCTACGGCCTCAGAAAAAAGTTTTTCATCAAGGTCTACATCGGGTCGCTGTATACCTCCAAACGCCTTGCCAGCGCCTCCGCAGCTCTGGCTGACAACAGCGATAAACTGATCAGGATGAATTTTCTGCATTCCAAGGTAGAGAAGGAAAAAATCACCGAAGCTTTCAATGAAGGCTTTGCCAGCAATTCACCCGATCTGATCGGATCACCAGAGGTAAAGAAGTTTCTGGCGCTCTTCACGGCAGACTTTATCAAAGGCGATGTTGTAGATCTGAAACTGGGGGCTGATGGAAGCGTGTCGGCCAGCCATAACGGCAAAACTTTGGGCAGCATACCGTCCACCAAGCTGGCCAGAGCTGTTCTCGCCATTTACCTGGGCGATAAGCCTGCTGATGACGCCCTGAAAAAAGGGATGCTCGCCGCGGACTAACTGAGGGCAAATATGTCAAAGGTTCAGCATCATTCCATAGCAGTGCCTTTGGCAAACGGCGCGACTCTCGCCATGCAGAGATTTCACGGCGCCACGTTGGGAGCGCCGGTTCTGATGCTGCATGGCGCCATTGAGAACGGTCGCATTTTCTACTCCGGATCAGGCCGCGGGCTGGCATTCTATCTGGCCAGAAACGGTTTTGACGTCTATGTGGCCGACTTGCGCGGGCGCGGCAAAAGTTTGCCCCCCATCGACCGGAATTCTAAATTTGGCCAGACCGAAGCGATTACAGAGGATATTCCGGCCTGTGTTGCTGCGATCTGTAAAATTCGCGGACCCATCCCTCAGCACTGGGTGGCTCACTCCTGGGGCGGTGTGCTGTTCACCTCCGTCATGGCGCGCTTTCCCGAGTACTCCAGGCAGGTTCGTTCTCTGGTATATTTCGGCAGCAAGCGCACCATCAGGGTCTGGAATATCTATCGGATCCTGAAGGTGGATCTGGTCTGGAAGTGGCTCTGTCCGCTGGCTTGCCTGATATATGGGTATCTCCCGGCGCGTCAGCTGCGCATCGGCTCTGACAGCGAAACCGCCAAATCATACCGCCAGAGTGCCGGATGGGTCAGGCACGACGCCTGGGTAGACTCCGACGATGGCTTTGATTACGGAGCCACCGTAAAAAAACTTTCCCTGCCGCCGATCTGGTACATTGCCGCGCAAAACGACCATGCCCTGGGGCATCCGCACGATGTGAGGGATTTCATGGAGTCCGCCGGCAAACAGAATAACCGCTTCACGGTACTCTCGCGCAGCAATGGAAATCTGCACAATTATGATCACATCAACATGCTGACACATCCGGATGCCGTGCGTGATCATTTTCCGCAGGTGCTGGGATGGCTGAGAGAGCACGACCATAAGTAAGGAGCTGATAATGCCACAGACTTTTTCAACCAGCATCGAATTGAGGTTTTCCGACCTGGACGCCTACGGCCACGTCAACAGCGCCGTCTATTTCACTTATCTGGAAACGGCGCGGGTCAAGCTGTTCAGGGATTTCTTCAGGGAGGTCACGCAACATGGCATTTTCACGCTTGTTGCGCGAGCAGAATGTGAATTCAAGATCCCGATCACACTTTATGACGAAGTCATCGTTACACTCTGGATTGCTAAAACCGGCCGGTCGAGCTTCGATCTGGAATATCGTCTCCACGACAGCCAGGATAAGACCTATGCCACCGCCAGGACAACCATGGTCTGCTTTGACAGCATAAAAAACAAAACTGTCGCCATTCCGGAAGTCATCAAGGCGATGGCATAATTCCAAGGAGTTCAACCTATGAGTAGTACAGAGCTGATCCAAAGAGAATCAAGCGATAATATCCTGACCCTGCGCATCAACCGGCCGGACAAGAAGAATGCCCTCAATCTTGCCATGTACCAGGGGTTGGCAGATGGCCTCAGGCAGGCGGACGGTGACGACACGGTGCGCGTAATCCTGATTTGCGGAACCGACGACTGCTTCACCAGCGGCAATGATCTGGCTGACTTTCTTGGCGCCCCCCCCACAGGGGCGGACAGTCCGGTCATGCAGTTTCTGTTTGCCATTTCAGAGGCCCGCAAACCGGTTGTGGCGGCGGTCAACGGCCTGGCGGTCGGGGTCGGCGTCACCATGCTGCTGCACTGCGACCTGGCCTACGCCGGAAACAGCGCCACCTTCCAGATGCCGTTCGTCAATCTGGGCTTATGCCCGGAAGCCGGTTCCACACTGCTCCTGCCCAGGATCATGGGACATCAGCGGGCTGCCGAGCTGTTGCTGCTGGGTGAGGCATTCAACGCCGGCAAGGCACACGGTCTGGGCATTGTCACGGAGGTCTGCCCGGACGGTGATGTTCAGGCCTACGCCCGCCAGAAGGCTCTGCAACTGGCGTCACAGCCGGCGGCAGCCGTCCGTCTGGCCAAGAGCCTGCTCAAACGCGACTGCACGCCCCAGCTGAGGGAAACAATTATCGAAGAAGGCAGACAGTTTGTAGCGCGTCTGAAATCGCCGGAGGCGGCCGAGGCGCTGCAAGCCTTCATGCAGCGCAGAAAACCGGATTTTTCAAAGTTCAATTGAATCCAAAAACAGTACAAAATCAAAGGCAATAGAACGCGGATCAAATCTGATTTAGCGGATTTACGCGGATAACTCAGGATACAAATCGTTATTAATCTGCGTAAATCCGCTCCATCCGCGTCATCCGCGTTCTATTACAGCTTGTGAAGGGGAACACTCATGGGACATCATCTCGGCTCAAAAAGCAGCATCATCCCCCTGATAGATCGCCTCAACAAATACCCGATCGGCCTGGTGGACAGTGACAAGCTGCGTGAAATCCTGGCGCTTCTGTTTGATGAACGCGAAGCCTTTGTGGCCTCCCGCTTTCCGCTTGAGGAGGCGACTCTGCCGGAGTTGGTGCGGCTGACAAAGATTCCGGCGGAGGAGCTGCTGCCGCTGCTGGACAAGATGGCCGACAAGGGGCTGGTGATGGACATGCCCTACAGCGGCGAGACCTATTACCTGCTGCTGCCGGGTTTGATCGGTTTTTTCGAGATGACCTTCATGAAGAACCGCAGCGACCTGCCGTTGGAGCGATTGGCGCTGCTGATGCGGGAGTATCTGGAGGAGAGCCAGGCCGGTGAGTTTTTCGGCAGCAAGACACCGCTGACACGTTCACTGCTGTATGAGGAACATATCCCGGTCACCTCGGAAGTAACCACCTATGACCGGGCCAGAGAGATCATCCGCGAGGCCGGTTTCGGCGCGGTCGGGATGTGCTACTGCCGCCACAAGAAGGAGCATCTGGACGAGACCTGCGCAAATGGCGCGCCGGTGGACGGCATCTGCATTTCTCTCGGAAGCGCGGCCCGTTTCATGGCCAGGCGCGGCTTTGCCGTGGAGAAGAGCGTCGACGAACTGCTGGCGGTTCTCGACAGCGCCAGAGCTCTGAATCTGACCCACATCACCGACAACATCCGCCACAAGCCCTCCTTCATCTGCAACTGCTGTAGCTGCTGCTGTGAACTGCTGGCCGGAGTGCAGATGGGGTATCATAACGGCGTCGCCAAGACCGGCTTCCGGGCCGTGATCGATACAGAGCGCTGCAACGGCTGTGGCCTCTGCTTCAAAGCCTGTAACGTCAAAGCAATCGGTTTGCCTGAAGGAGTGAAATTCGAGCAGAAAAGCGACCGCTATGCCCTGGTTGCCAATGACATCTGCCTCGGCTGCGGAGCCTGCATCAGCGCCTGCAAGCGGGGCGCGCTGGCCATGATCCCGGCTGCCAACAGGGAACAGACGCCGTCCAGGCGCAAGGATCTGTACATGCAGATTCTGAAGGAGAAAAAACGTCTGACACCCTTTGTCATCAGCGGCGTCAAGAAGAGCCTGCGGAATCTGCTTAAAAAGAAGCCCGCCAATACAACCATTCCGATTATAGGGGAGTAGGTACAGACAGATATGCAACGTTTTACGCTCAGATTCGGGTCAGATTTGTCGTCTCTGATTGAGCAAAACCGCAGGCGTAGTTGGGCTACGTCGAGGATTTTGTGATTGAAGAGGCGGCAAAGATGGCCTGAAGATGAGATGTAAAACTGTATATTTGTTTGTACCTGCTCCCAAAAGGAGAGTAAACCATGAATCTGCTTAATCCGAAACAGCTGACCGAAACCCATCCCGATCCGGCTTTGAATCAGATCCTGCGCAAGACTGTCGCTTTCTTTGAGTCCAAAGGGAAAAAGAGCCTCAAGCAGGACGATCTTGAGCGGGTCTGGTACAAGGATTTTCTGGACTTTATCAAGCGGGAGAAGATCTTTGCCACCCTGCTGACACCGGCCGGATACGGGGACAAGGATTGCCGCTGGGACACCTCGCGGCTCTGCGCTTTCAACGAACTGCTCGGCTTTTACGGGCTCTGCTACTGGTATGCCTGGCAGGTCACAATTCTGGGACTGGGGCCGATCTGGATGAGCCCCAACGAGGAACTGAAGCGCAAGACGGCACAGCTGCTGGATGACGGGGAGATCTTCGCCTTCGGGCTGTCGGAGAAAGAACATGGCGCCGATATCTATTCCAGCGACATGCTGCTGATCCCGCAAGGCAACGGAAACTATCTGGCACGGGGGGATAAATACTACATCGGCAACGGCAATGAAGCGGCTTTTGTTTCGGTCTTCGGGCGGGAGCCGGATGGCGGCGGATATGCCTTCTTCGTTGTGAACAGCCAGCACGAGAAGTACGAACTGGTCAAGAACATCACCCCCACCCAATCCTATGTGGCCGAGTTCGTGCTGCACGACTATCCGGTAACAGAGGCCGAAATCCTTTCGAAGGGGGACGAAGCCTGGAATGCGACCCTCAACACCGTCAACATCGGCAAGTATAACCTGGGGTGGGCCAGTATCGGCATCTGCACCCACGCCTTCTACGAGGCCATCAATCACGCCTCATCGCGCAGCCTCTACGGCATGCATGTCACCGACTTTTCCCATGTCAAGCAGATGTTCGTCGATGCCTATGCCCGCCTGGCCGCCATGAAGCTCTTTGCGCTGCGGGCTTCGGATTACCTGCGCTCGGCTTCGGCGGAGGATCGCCGTTATCTGTTGTACAATCCGGTAGTCAAGATGAAGGTCACCACTCAGGGGGAGGATGTCATCAACCTGCTCTGGGATGTGATTGCCGCCAAGGGTTTCGAGAAGGATATGTACTTTGAGAACGCCACCCGCGACATCAGAGGGCTGCCCAAGCTGGAAGGGACGGTTCACGTCAACATCGCGCTGATCGTCAAGTTCATGCAGAACTACTTCTTCAATCCGGCTGAGTATGCCGAGGTGCCGCGCCGCCTTGATCCGGTCAATGATGATTATCTCTTCAATCAGGGGGCGACAAGAGGACTCGGCAAAATCCGCTTCCACGATTACCGCCCGGTTTTCGACAGCTCCATCCTGCCAAATGTTCAGATCTTCCGGGAGCAGATCAAACTGTTCCGCGAATTCCTCTTCAAGGCGACCCCGGATGCGGCCCAGCAGAAGGATATCGACTTCATCCTGGCCGTCGGCGAAATTTTTACCTTGGTGGTCTACGGACAGCTGATCCTGGAAAATGCTGCCCTGCTGGGAACCGATGACGATGTCGTCGATCAGATTTTCGACTTCATGGTGCGCGACCTGTCCCGATTCGCGCTGCAGCTCTACAGCAAGCCCTCCAGCACCGAAGCGCAGATGGAGTATTGCACGAAGCTGATCCGCAAGGCCAATGTCGATGATGGGCGTTATCAGCGGGTGTTGGAGCGGTATGTGTACAGTTTGAACGGGGTTTATGAGATGGCGGAGTGACCCGGCCGGCGGTTTCAGGCCGGGCCTACTATTTTGGTTGGGAGCCCCCTTTAGTAAAATGGAAAATATACCTCGCGGGGATTTGCAGTTAAGCAAAACCGGCGTTGCGGAGTTATCCGGGCGCCGTTATTGGTTTCTTTGGTTACGTCGATTATTTATATTGTCAGAACCTATAAACAATGTAAAATATGATTATCATATTTTACGGAGGTTGCTATGCAGACAGCAATCAGTTCAACTGAGGCAGTCAGAAATTTTTCGGAACTGCTCAACAATATTAAATACCGTGGAGACCGGTATACAGTGATCCGTGGCGGCAAACCGGCCGCATCCCTCATTCCGCTAGAACCGGCCCGCACTGCTGTAACGCTGGCTGACTTGCGTGAGATCATGCGCGCCCTTCCCCACCTCGACAACAATGATAAAGCATTTGAGGCCGATGTCATGGCTGCATCAAAATCGCAGCCTCCAATGCCTGAGGCTTTGTCATGGGAGTGATACTTGATTCCAGCGAGATCATCGCACTGGAAAGAAACCGGGGGGCAGTCGAGAGTCTATTGACCGGTCGCGAGGATGAACCGTTCGGCATCAGTGTGGTAACAGTGGCTGAACTGCTGCATGGAGTAGAACGGGCAGACACAGAAACCCGTAAAATAAGGCGTCAGGCCTTTGTGGAAAAGGTGATTGAGATGATTCCCGTGTTTCCGTTTGATATGGGAGCGGCCCGCATTTACGCCAGAATATGGGCGTCACTGGTGCTGCGAGGCTTTACGGTAGGTGCGCATGATCTGATTATTGCTGCGACAGCTATTTCTCTGGATTACACTGTGATAACCGCTAATCGGCGTGATTTTGAGAAGATCGAGGGATTACGGCTGGAAGTGCGGCAGGCTTAATCAGCACTCCAACTCTCATATACACCTCGCTGGGACTTTGTTTAATTGTCAACTAACCCGGTATTGATCAGTATTGTCAGGTTTGGTCTTTGCATCAGGGATGTTAAGCCCCGTTAGGGGCGTCCAATTGTAGCCGGGGGATTTATCCCCAGGATTGGATGCCATATTCCCCCATGTCACGTATGTGACGTGATGATATTTTGCCACAATCACCGGGGAATGAATTCCCCGGAAATGGCGGTAATAATTCACATCGTCACGTACGTGACGAATAAATATGTGACATTTTCAGCCCGTGGGATAAATCCCACGGCTACCATCGGACGCCCCTACAGGGCTTAAAACGATAATGCAAAGACCAAACGGACAACACTGAGATCTATTCAACAACTAAACCTTACTACTTCACACCGCTCTCCAACAGGTCGCTCACTGTCAACCCTTCAAGGCAGCTTCGGCTGCCGTCCCACCCCTGACGTACAACCTCTTCGGCCAGCTGCAGCACCGGAGTTGTGACTTCCCGCTCTGAAACGCCTCGCAGCACACTGATAATATCACTCACCAGAATCAGGGACGGATCGCGCGCAGGCAGCCAGCCCGGCTCGGCTCCCGAAGTCAGGGCCAGATATCCGGACTGCCGTAACTCATCAAGCAGCGGCTCAAGCTGCACAAGCGACACATTCAGTCCATCCGCCAGGGATTGGCCTGACGGAGCGGCTCCTCCTTGCCGGAAATAGAGATTCACCTGCACCAGCAGCGCCACAGCCAGCTCTTCTCTAGCTGTCACCGTCAAACTGGCAACAGAGCTTTCCGGAAGCACATGCCCGTGATGCTGGTGGGCACATACAATCTCAAGCCCGTACAGAACTATCAGCCAACTCGCGTATATCCAGACCAGGAACACCGGAACAGCCGCCAGCGTCCCGTAAATGGCGTTATAATTGGCTACTCCGATCTGAAAATGAAAGTAGCCCCACTGCGCCAGCTGCCAGGCGGTTCCGGCTATAACACCTCCGGTTACGGCTGACGCGAGGCGAACTTTGGTATTCGGGATGAAAATGTATAGAAACACCATGGCAACCCAGATGCTCAGATACGGCAAAACACGGAACAGCATCAGGATTGCGTCACCCAGGTAGGTATTTTTGATCAGCCATTGCAGAATCCATTGGCTCTGCAGGGTTGAGGTCATGCTGGTTGCAACCAGCAGCAATATCGGACCGAGTATGGCAACACTCAGGCAATCGCTGAAGCGTCTCCGTGCCGAACGGGTCTCGCGCACTCCCCAGACGGCATTGAAGGCATTCTCGATGCTTCCCATCAGGGAAATGACCGTCACTATCAGCATAACAAGGCCGATTACTCCGATTGACTTCATGTTGGTGTTGTTGACATATTCGATGATTCGGGAGACAGTTTCCCCGGAATCTCCGGCAACGCTCTGAAGAAGCGGTTCAAGAGCATGTTGCGCTCCGAGCCCTTTTAATACCGAGAACGCGATCGCAAGGAAGGGAACCAGGGAAAGGACCGTGGTGTAAGTCAGCGCAGCGGCGCGCAAAGTACCCTGATGAGCGGAGAAACTGCCGGAAATCGAGTATATGATCCTGAAGAACTGGAACAGGCGTCCTGTAAGACCGTGCTGGTCATCAGGAGAGCCGCTGTGTAACAGATCATGTATTTTGGAATTCTGCATGGCGTTCCTCGCTTGTAGCCGGGTTACAGCCGGATACAATCACATTTGAGCCATCAACAACAGCAAAAAAAAGAGGGGGCTTGTTGCCCCCCCTTCGGAATAAATTCAATTCAGTCCCGGCCGCGACCATGCTGCCTGCCATCGCGCCTGTCTTCCCGCCGTTCTTCCCTGCCATGCCGACGCTCTTCTTTCAATTCTTCCCTGTCATGCCGGCGCTCTTCTTTCATCTGCTCCCTCCGCTCATGTTCGGGGCGGAAGTGTTTCCCGCGGTAATGGTCGCGGTCATTGCGATAGACACGATACTCACGCTCCCGGTAGGAGCGGATCTGCTCGATGCGGTGTTTGCGGATACCGGGAGGGAGATCCCGGTAGGGAACTTCAGCCCATGGGCCGTTGTGATGCCGCGAACGATGCCAGCTGTTGCCATAGTACAGATAGAAATAATCCTAGCTGAAGATG
>JACRCG010000090.1 GCA_016219145.1 Deltaproteobacteria bacterium
AGAGAAAGAGTCTTGAGAAATGTATCTTTAGTGGTGAGAATCCGCATGATATCAGCCAAGGACTTTCTGCTCTTCATCCCTCCAAGCGATGCTATCGCCTGGGGGTATAGGTCGCTGTCGTTTCCGCGCAATATGCCGATAATGGCCGACTCCGCCTCTCGCCCCCCGATTCCGGCCAGGCTGCGGATTGCTTCCTTGCAGACACGTATTTCAGTGTGCTGCAGACACGTCATAAGCCCAGGGACCGCATCGCTGCTGGCTATCACCCCGAGAATGGCACAGATATTCCTGACAATCTGCCAGCGTTTATCGTGCAACATCTCAAGCAAAGTCGGAACAGCTGCCTCACCCAGGCTGGAAAGCATGTTCGACAGCATTTTTCTGGTCGCCAGGTTATTCGTGACTCCCATCTGCTCAACTGCCAGGACGACTGCCGAAGTTCCGCCTGATTTCAAAACCGCTTGAAGTGCATTTTTGGTGAGAGCGCCGGGTTGTTCCATTCGCTCGAATACAAAATGGAGGATCAGGTCTCCGGTCATAACCTGCTCTATCGCAAAACAATCAAATTCACGCATGTTAGGACTGCGCGACGTGTCTTCGGCATTGGCGGCCAGCAGTTCGATCAGAGGAAATATCGCCAGCAGATCACGACGGGATTTTAACGTATCCGCACAGGCAATCGCCTGACGGACCAGCATGGTATATACATCTTCATCACCGGTCGTCACCAGGCGCGCGAGCAGGGCCTGGAGTTGCTGTTCCGGCGGCATATCTTCGGTCTGTGCCTGAGGCTGCTCAAGCGTAAATGCAGTGTCACCATCCCCTTCGCTTTCGTCGAGGCCCTGCGGAGTAACACCCCTGGATTCCACATCAATCCGCCTCCCATGGATAGCGGAAAGATCAAACTCATTAACCCAGATGGAACGGATACCGTGCTCCGCCATGATTTTGTCAACGCCACCCAGCTGCTGAATCGTATCAAGCGGCAGTGTGATAATTTTCAGAAACTCCAGCAGGTCTTCCTGGAGCAGGTCATGAAGAAATGTAATCTTGTTGACCCTGCGCACAAAGAGCTCGTACGACAGGGAGACAGTCAGACGAGTGGCGTCAGTGATCCGCTCTCCGTCCGGAAAACTGAATCCGGTTCTGCCACATGCAAGCAGTAGATCGTTTCCGTCAAGCATCGCCAGCATCGCCGAGTGCGCGTGGCGGATACTGCTGCGCCGCGTCGGATGCCCTTTCGGATAGAATTTCCAGGCCCGCAAAGCCCGGTAGATACTCCCGATGGCGTCAACAGCCCCCTGTAATGTCGGTGGACGATAGAAATCCATTGCTGTTCCTTGTATATAATGAGAAGACTATGCATAATATACCGAAAATAATCTTTGTCAAATCATCAGAGTACAGGCAGATCGCTCTCACACGACATCCTTGAAATATTTGCGAGGGGACATGAAGTTTAAATCTGTGTACACCTGTCAGAAATGCGGCGGCCAATCACCAAAATGGCTCGGAAAATGCCCGGATTGCGGGGCATGGAACAGCATGGCAGAGGAAAATATTTCAAAACCCGGCACCAAAACCGGATCGACCGGGCAATCACGGCCAATCCCGATATCCGAGGTACCGGTTCAGGCCGAAACCCGCAGGGCTACAGGGATCGGCGAACTGGACCGCGTGCTGGGCGGGGGCATAGTGCCGGGATCCCTGATCCTGATTGGCGGTGATCCCGGCATAGGCAAATCCACGCTGCTGCTGCAGGCGATGCATATGCTGGCTGAAGATGCCGGGCAGGTACTTTATGTTTCCGGGGAGGAATCGGCATCGCAGACACGACTGCGCGGCGAACGACTGGGGGCTTCCAGCAAGAGGCTGCTGGTACTGGCGGAAAATTCACTGGAAGCAATCCTGAGCCAGGCCGCTGCCCTCAAACCGGCGGCAATGGTGGTTGACTCGATCCAGACTGTTTGGACATCATCCCTGGAATCGGCTCCCGGGAGTGTCAGCCAGGTCAGGGAATCGGCCGGCAAACTGATGTTACTGGCAAAAGGGAGTGACATACCTGTTTTCATCGTTGGCCATGTAACTAAAGACGGTTCGATTGCAGGCCCTCGCGTGCTGGAGCATATGGTTGACACCGTTCTGTATTTTGAAGGGGACGGAAGTCATCCTTTCCGTATCCTGCGGGCCGTCAAGAACCGTTTCGGGTCTACCAACGAAATCGGCGTATTCGAGATGAAGCAGGAGGGGTTGTGCTGCGTGGAAAACCCATCGGAATTGTTTCTCTCTGAACGTCCGCTGGGCGTATCGGGATCGGTAGTAACCACTTCGCTGGAAGGGAGCCGGCCGTTGCTGGTGGAGTTGCAAGCGTTGGTGACACCATCGTCATTCGGCGTCCCGCGCCGCACCACCATCGGTGTGGACCATAACCGGCTGGCCCTCCTGGTTGCGGTATTGGAAAAGAAAGTCGGCCTGCACATGGCCGGCCAGGATATTTTTCTGAATGCCGCCGGCGGAGCACGCCTCAACGAGCCGGCAGCGGATCTGGCCATGATCATGGCGGTCGCATCCAGCCATCTGGACAAAACCATTCCACCCCAGACAGTCATATTCGGCGAGGTGGGACTTGCCGGCGAAGTCAGGGCAGTCACCCAGCCGGAATTGAGGATCGCCGAAGCTGAAAAACTTGGTTTCAAGCGTTGCATAATCCCGAACGGCAGCCTGAAGCGGATCAAGAAGCGCGGCATCCGCCTGGAAGGAGTTGCGACCGTACAGGACGCAATTAACCTGATTTTTGATTCTTGACCTGGAGCCCAAATTATCGGCTGCAGCAGTTGTCTTTATTTTATGCTTGACTTGTCGGCACAGCTTAACTATATTCCATAACTCTTTAAAAATTAGATGCGGATGGAGATGGCATATGTACGCAGTTATCAAGACAGGCGGCAAACAATACAAGGTATCTGAAGGTGAGTTCCTGAAGGTTGAGAAGCTTGAAGGTGAGATCGGTGATAACATCGAATTCGCCGAGGTTCTTATGCTGGGTGGTGAAAAAACGGTTGTAGGGGCTCCTCTGGTAGCCGGCGCAAGCGTAACCGCAAAAATTGCCGTACAGGGCAAAGGCAAGAAGGTGCTTGTATTCAAATCCAAGCGCCGCAAAGATTCACGCAAACTGCGTGGTCATCGTCAGCACCTGACGGTTCTCAAGATTGAAAAAATCAGCGCATAATCAGACTGTATAAATATTTTTCCCAGGAGATACGGAAATGGCACATAAGAAAGCTGGCGGTAGTTCTAGAAACGGCAGGGATTCGGACGGTCAACGTCTTGGCTGCAAAAAATTCGGCGGAGAAACCGTAAAAGCCGGTAACATCATCTATCGTCAACGCGGCACACAGATTCACCCCGGCAATAACGTGGGATGCGGCAGGGACCACACTCTGTTTGCATTGATCGAGGGGATCGTTACATTTGAACGCATGGGTAAGGATCGCAAAAAAGTATCAGTCTATCCCAACTGATATTTATTACTGTATATGCTGCTAAAAGCCCGAAAGGATTACCTTTCGGGCTTTTTTACATACTGAATCGATAAACAAACATCGTTATTTATACGTTGCTTTGTTGTGAAAATAGGGTAGAATCTGGCTTTAATGAGTGAACAGTAAATTCACTCATCTACTACACAACGCGGACGTCCAGTTTCGTTCAAAGGTGCACGGTATGCTAAAATCAAGTTTGACACGCAAAATTATTCTGATTATAGGCGCAACTCTTTTCATCGGCTTTGCAGCTCTGGGAATCCTTTCAATATATCTGGAATATACCGCCACCATTGATCTGCAAAAAAAGAACGCCCGCCAGCTGGCCTCCACCGTTACCCATGACATCATCAATCAGATGATGAAGGGCGATATAAAGGATTTTCCGGCTTATGTCGAAGATATCAAGGCCAAAGGCGGGATCGCCTCAATCAGGCTTTTCAATTCCGAGGGAAAAGAATTCGGAAGCGGGTCCGCCAGCGATGAGATGCGAAACGCATTGACCGATGGAAAACCAAAGGAGCTGGCAGGCAGCAAGGATGGCAAGCAGGTTCTCAATCTGGCAATTCCTCTCGCCAATGAAGAAAGATGCCGCAGTTGTCACAAAGAAAGCTCCCGGTTTCTTGGAGGGGTTATTCTTACCACCTCACTGGAAGAGGGGTTCAAGAGCGCCATGCGATTGACGCTGGTCATGTCGGCTGTCGGTGTCTTCTTCTTTCTGGCCATGCTTGTCACGCTCTACATATTTTTCAACAGGACAGTAGTGCAGCAGATTGCGGAACTCTACAAGCAGCTGGGCGACCTGTCCGGCAGTGAAGGCGATCTGACTAAAGTCCTGAACATTCGGACTACCTGCGAGATCGGACGCCTTGGTGAAGAGGTGAACAACCTTACCGCCAAGATCCGCGAAACATTTTCGGACCTTTACCAGCAGGCATGCCTGATCGGATGCAGTGTCTGCGAGCTGGCGGACGGTACATCCAAAGCGCTCAAAATGACCCAGGACCAGAAAGATCAGGCGTTTACGGTTGCCACATCATCCGAGGAAATGTCACAGACAATCCAGGATGTCACGATCAATACCCACAGGGCCGCAACACTTTCCAGCGCAGTTGACAGTGCGGCCAGCAACGGAATGACCGTGGTGGAGGAAACATGGAACTGCATGCAGCAGATCAGCGAAAGCGTTAACGGCACATTGGAGACAATTCGCCAACTTGAGGCGTCTTCTGCCAAAATAGGTGAGATGGTTGTGCTGATCGAAGACATTGCCGATCAGACCAACCTGCTGGCGCTCAACGCTTCCATCGAAGCAGCGCGGGCAGGCGATGCCGGTAAAGGTTTTGCAGTTGTGGCCAGTGAAGTAAAAGGGCTTGCGGAAAAGACCACCAAATCCACGCGAGAAATTGAAAGGGTTGTTGCCAGCATTCAGCAGGAAAGTCGCAAAGCCGCAGCAATGATCGGCCAGGAAAAATCACTGGTGACTACCGGCCTGGACAAAGCCGAGGAAGCACGCGCCAGCCTGGAAAACATCAAGAATCACGCCGCCGAATCCAGGCTGATGATTGAACAGATTGCAACGGCATCGGAGGAGCAGAGCGCCACCACCGCCCAGATTTCAGAGATGATACACCTGGTATCCAAAAGCGCGGAACAGACCTATGAAATGATGCGCACCACAAGTGACGCTTTCGGGACCTTTTCGGAAGTGGTAGAAAACATTTACAGCTCGGTCGGCAAATTCTCGGTCGGCAATTATCACGATTCGGTCAAGTCATATATACGTGAATTGGAATTACAGGTTCAGGAAGCTGTTGAAGCGGCTCTCAAGGACAGGACATTAACCCTTGAAAACCTGTTTGACAGAAACTATGTGCCCATTCCAAACACAAGCCCGCAAAAGTACACGACACGCTACGACGCATTTTTTGATCGTATCATCTCTCCGTTTCAGGAGCTTATCATTGCCAAGGACAATAAGGTTCTTTATGCAATCTGTGTAGACAATAACGGCTATTGTCCATGCCATAACCTGCGCTACTCCAAGCCGTTGACCGGCGATTTAGAAATCGATAAAAACAACAACCGCACCAAACGCATTTTCAATGACCACACTGGTATCCGCTGTGCACGAAATACCGATGGTTTCCTGCTGCAGACGTATCGCCGCGATACCGGAGAAATACTAAATGACATGTCAAAACCGTTGCTGTTCAATAACAGACATTGGGGTGGAATCCGCATTGGTTACCTGGCTCCAAAATAACATTTTCACAGGACTGTATAACAATCACTGACTTCAGTCATTTGCCTTGTAAATGAAAATGCTGTAAAATTCTTTACTTGTATGTTAATGTTATAAAATATTCTTATAATGGCTGGGGATGGAGCAGTATGAAACATCTGGGTGACATTCTGGTGGAAGCTGAGATAATCAGCAGAAAGACGCTTGAACGGGCGCTTGAACGACAGAAGCTGGAAAAAAAGCGTCTGGGCGTCATACTTGAAGAAATGGGTGTCATCACCGATGAAGAGTTGATAGAAGCGCTTTCAAAACAGTTCAACTTCAAAACACTCAAGAATTTTGTGGGTCATGGCTACTCTCAGGAACTGCTGGAGTTGCTTCCATCCGATTTTGCAATGAAGAAGCTGGTCTTCCCGCTTAAAGCAAAGGATTCAATGCTGGCGGTTGCCATATCCGACCCGTTCGATCTGGAAACAATGGAAATGCTCAGCCGTATTACCGGGCTTCAGATCATTCCGGTACTTGCGACGCGCAAGGAGATTCTGGACGCCATATCGGTACACTACCTTAAAAGCAGTTCCAGTGAAGGGGGAGAAGCGATACTTGTGGCGGAAGACTCTCTACCGGTTGCAACACTGATACAAATCGCGCTCGTCAAGGAAGGATATAAAGTACTGCTGGCCTCCGATGGCCTTGAGGCGCTGAAAATCGCCATGGCGGAACGCCCCAAGTTGATCATCACAGATTCCATCATGCCACGCATGGATGGATACGGACTGCTTAGAGCCATCAAAGCCAACCCGATGACATCCGAAATTCCCATCATCATGCTGACTTCCAAGGCATCCACCGAGGACGAGCAGAAAGCGCTGGAATTCGGCTTCAGCGACTTCATACCGAAACCGGTTCAACCGGTACGAGTCGTCTCCCGCGTCAAACATATCCTAGAGCGTGAAAAAAGATTCAAGCGTTGATACGCCTTCTAAAAATCAGACTTTTAAATCAACGCCTCCTGCCACGTTCCCTGCCCATTACAGTTTTTCTGAACTCCCATGGAGGTTCGGGATTGGCATTGCGCCATAAGCCGATTCGATGCGAACGGGCCCGGTTTTCAGCCCCGATGTATTCCGAAGCGTACGGTCCCTGCAGATATTGGCGATAGGCCCACGCCAGGCCCTCACTCACCATCTCGCCGTTGATGTCCCTCCCGGAATAGCGAATAATCGCCACGGCACGCTTGTACTGATCAATATCGACAATTTCGGCGCTGATCCGCCGCCCCATGATTTTATACATCAGCGTTCTTTTTGCAATGTCACCGAATGGCTGTCCGGGCATATCCGGCTTTCTTGTCTCAGGAGCGTCAACGCCGTAGAGCCGCACCTTCAACCGGCTGTCCTCGCGAGTGGCGAGCAGCAGCGTATCCCCATCGTAGACCGCCTTCACAACACCATCAATGGATCGTCCAGCGAAGGCATCGCAAGAAATCAGAAGCATCAGCGAGCATGCGATTGAAATCAGTTTCATTTATATCAGTTCCGACGCGTAATTGAACTCGGTGGTACCTGCTATTGGGCGACCTGCCCTGAAAGCGGCGATGATCTCATTCCAGCTCTCGCGTGGCGCCTGGCGCAGATCGATCAGGAACGAGCAGCAGCCCATCCGACGAAGCTCGGCATGCCGCGCCGTCAGAGAAAACGGCGTCATGGAGCTTATGGTCTGCAGACCGTCATGGGTCGTAACACGGTAAGCCTCGCCACGGTCCGAGTGCAAAGGGACATTGCCATGCACATCCTTGATACGGATTTTGGTGGTCATTACCGGCAGCGGCGCATAGGCTACTACCCTTCGCTCAATTTCCGTTCCCGACTTCAGCAATTCTGCGAGATTGACACTGTCATCCTCGATATACAGCGTGGCCGATTCTGCGCCCAATTCGCGCCAGGATTCCAGAGCCTGGCTGTTGAGCGAGAAACAGCGGTGCCAGGTAGATATGCGCAACCCTTCCAGACCGTGTATAATCTCAAAGTGGGAAAGATTGGCAACTTCGATGTTACGAAAACCGGCCATGTACAGATCGCGGAGTGCATCGCGGTAAAGCGGCATATCCCGGTCGAATATAATGAACGGCAATTGCCAGATGAGCTGATCTTCAGAACCACGCATGCGTGGAACTATTGACGGAAGCTGATGGATGACAGCTTTTGAAAGCGGCAGCATGGTGCGGTCGGCGCCGATAGAGAGCGGAAAACGCCATTCCTTTGGCTGATCAATGATTATTGTCAGCGATTCCTTTGATTGGCCTTGGGTCGATCCAGAGAGAGAAGCAACATCCCTGAGTGCAGCCTGGCGAGCAGTTGCCAACTGGTCACGGAAACCACTGAACACCGCCTCGCTCAGCTGCTGGTAGAAACAGCGGCGCAACTCCTTGAAGGTTGCCATCGGTATCAATACGGCAGGAAAATCCGCAGCTTCCAACGACTCCAGACGAAACTGGGTTTCGCCACACTTGGCAAACTGTCCGGCAAGCACCGCCTGCATGTTGCCGCTGCGAGCCGCTTCCAGAATTCCGAGCGGGAACCTGAAATCGTAACTTGAGCCGCTTACTTCCGCAGTTACCAGTAGAGTCATCGGCCCTTCCGGCAAATCGGAAGACAGTGCCAGCTTAAGGCGGCAATTGAGCTTATCCCCCTTTACCGATTCAAGCCGGCGCAGGCAGGCATTGTCACTGAGGGTAAAGGCCTCCTTAGAGGAAACCTTGTAGATAGAGTCACCAATGGAAAAATCAAAGGGGGTCTCCACCTCAACCAGACTACCAGATTTCACCTCGATAACCTTGCGCTGATTCTGGAACAGCTCACGCACGGTCCAGGCCTGGCCGGCCATGTCGCTTTTGGGCTGGGCCCGCAAACGGTCACCCACATGCAGTGCATCGCGGGTCTCGAAAACCAGACGTTTACCCTTGATGCTCCTGATCTGGCCAATGTAACGCCCGGTACCCCCCTTCTGCCAGGGATTGGCAATGTCGTCCGGCTGCTGCGATGCCAGAAAACCCTTGGTAGGAGTGCGTCCGAATGAATATTTAAGGATTTCCTTGGCGCTTGACAGCGACTGTTTCTGTGATCCTTCGGGAGCGTCCAGCACAATGCGGTAGGCTTCGACCACGCTGGCCACATATTCGGCCGACTTCATGCGTCCCTCGATCTTGAGCGACTTGACGCCGGCCTTGATCAGGTCCGGCAGCAGGTCGATGGCGGACAGGTCGCTGGTGGAGAAGTAGTGCCCCTCCTTACCACGATGGTTGTAAAGCCGCCTACAGGGCTGCGCGCAACGTCCACGGTTGCCGCTATGCCCGCCAAGCAGCGACGAGAAAAAACACTGCCCGGAGATCGAGAAGCAGAGAGCCCCATGCACAAAGCATTCGATCTCCACCGGAGTCGACCCGGCAATTGCCGCAATCTCGTCCACCGCCAGTTCACGGGCCAGTACCGCCCGCTGGAATCCGAGTCGCTCCAGCATCCTGACTCCGGGGGTATTGTGAATTGTCATCTGGGTCGAAGCATGCAGCGGAATGCTGGGGAAATGATTGCGAATCAACCTGGCCACCGCCAAATCCTGCAGGATCACTCCATCCACCCGCATGCCGGCCAGTGCAGACAGGGTGTCGACCAGCTGCGGCAGCTCCTTCTCCTTCACCAGGGTATTGAGCGTGATATAGATACGCCGATCATGGGCATGGGCGTAGGCCAGCATCCGCTCCATCTGCTTCAGGGTGAA
>JACRCG010000095.1 GCA_016219145.1 Deltaproteobacteria bacterium
CTTCGCGATGCTGGTTGGCCGGAATCAGAATCTCATCCACCGGTCCCAGCAGGGAAGCTTCAACCTGTCCGGCTGGCGAGATACTGATACGGTAGCTTTTCTTCAATTCCGACCGATTACCGATAGTAGCCCGCCAGGACTGCACCTGAAACCCGTCCGGCGTCAAAAGCGACTCAACAGACGCAACCCGCTGGACAGCAAAAGCATCCTGATTCCGTGCGATCATACCCCAAAAGAATGCGATGCCGATCAACAGCGTGAGCAGCGAGAGTGTAATCGTTTTACTTCCGAAACGGACACCTGAAGCTTTGGTTTTACCAAAGCGGTAGTCGATCAACCCTGCTCCATCCGGCCTGTTTTCCATAACGCTCCGGCAGGCGTCGATACAGCGTCCGCAGCCGATACACTCGATCTGAAAACCGTCGCGGACATCGATCCCCATCGGACAGCAACGCACACAGGAGCTGCAGTTCAGGCAGCGCTCAGCGGTTTCTTCCAGAAAAGCCAGATTAAGGGTTCCGGAGTCCATCAAAGCCGTCTGTAATCTGCCATAAGGGCAGTAGCTGCGGCAGAAGCTGCGCTTGACCAGAATCAGGTTGAGATAACCGAACAGGGTAAGACTCAGGAAACAGCACAGGATCAGCGGATGAGGCGGAATTTTGCGGAGATTGGAAAACAGCAGCCCAGGCGGCATAAACCAGCAGAGCAGGTTGAATGCGATCAGTTTGGAAATTATCAGCGCGATCAGATGTTCGACCAGTTTCGAAAAAACCGGCGACACTCGTTTTTGGAAAGGGCGTCCGATCAGCTCCGCCAGATCGTTAAAAACCGTCTGGGGGCAGAGCCAGCCGCACCAGACCCGCCCCAGCACTACCGTCAGCAACAAAAAAACAATGATCACAAACAGTGTCGCCAACAGCAGCAGATAAAACTGGTCAACACGAACCGGCACACCGGCCAGGTAGAGCGTCAGCAGGCTGATGTCCATGCGTAGAAACGGATTTCCGTTCAGGCTGGCAAACGGCAGCAGAAGCGCCGCTGCTATCAGGAGCGCCTGCACCAGCCTGCGTTTAGGGGTTATACGAGGAAATGGCATTAAGTAAAATTCCTGAAGATACCGTTTTCTCGCTCCGGATGACCGGTTTTACTCCGATTCCAGATCAAAGATGATCTCAAGGCGGCGAGGAAATCGGCGACGGAAGCGTACAAATAGTACGTTGAGGAGCCGATGACGAGCCAACGTAGAGAGGGCTTTGATATGAAATCGGAATTTGACACTATTTTACCTCGATATCGACCGACGAACTTCCAACCACACCACTGGCATTGTTAACGATTACAGAAACGGAATATGAGCCCGGATCAGAGGCAAGGAATGTGACCGTTTCGCCATCTCCGGCGTGGTTGCCGCTCCATTCATAACGCAATGTCCCCTCGTTGCCTTTCGGGTTTTCCAATACCGCCTTGATCTCTACGAACTCGCCCGGTTCCGCCTGCGTCCTGGCCGCGACCAGGCGCACATAGGTATCGGCAGGCGCTTCGGCCATTGCTGCTGCCCGCGCCGCCGGCTGCGCAGTGGTTTGTCCAAGGCGCTGCTGGCCGATACGCAGCGATACCAGCATGCTTTCCACCGCTTCCAGCAGTTGCGGATAACGTTCGGCGGCGGCGGCGCGCGTATCGGATTTCACATAGGGTTTGCCCTGCTCATCAGTGGCCATGATCAGGAAGCCAGCCGTTTCCAGCGAGTATTCAATGCCGATCTGAACGCGGCCGTCCTTCAGAAAAGCCTGGCCAGACCCGGACTGTGGTGACGTCCTGCGCACGATTTCACCCTTGAAACTGCCGATGTTGAGCGGCGACACCTGCTGTCCGCTGCCCCAGCGCTTGTTTTCGTTAAACAGTCCCTCGGCCCAGTCGTTCAGGGCCTGGTCGGAATAGTCGATACGCACCGCCATACCGGCCTTGGCATAGACGTAATCGCCCGGCACGGGACTATTCTCAACCATCGATACTTCGCGCCAGTTGACACGGCCGTCGTCGGCACGCTTCCAGCCATCGGGCATCTTGAAATCGATCTCGACCGGCTTGAGGGTAACCGGCAGCGCCAGCACCGTACCGGCGGCAACCGGATCTTTGGACGGATCGGGCAGAACCGGCGGCGGCTGTTTTTCGGCGTTGGCTGCCGCCTCTTCCATTTTGCGTATGAACTCTTCGCGTTCGGCTTCGCTCATCGCGGCAACCTTGCGGTCCATCTCGGCCTGAGCCTTGTCCAGATCGGCCATGGCCTTATCGAGCTGCGACGACAGGCTGGCCTCCTTGTCCATAAAGATGAAGGCCAGCTCAAGCTGTTCCGGCTTCTGGATGTCGTACACCTGCGGGGCCTGCACTTCGATGTCGATGCGGTCACCGTCGGCGCGCTCGCTCAGCACCTGCACCGGATATTTGAAGACGCCCCCCGGCTGGCCGGTCGGATCAAACGAGAGCAGCATGAAATCCTGCTGGGTCAGCTGAGTACCGCGCGGCCAGAGCACCACCTTGTACTTGCCCGGCTTGAAGTCCGGCATTTTGGAGCGGTTCCAGGAGAGCTTGACACGCTCGCCGGCCATGATTTCGGTCGGCAGACTCAAGCTGGCCTTCTGCTGCTGCTCGACCTTTGCCCGCGCAACACTGACCACATCCACCACAAACGGCACCTTGCGAACGTAGTGCCGCTCCAGGAGCGGTTTGGCGTCCAATACGTCGATGGCTCCGGAGAGGCCGCCGACCGACACGCTGATCCTGATTGCGAACTCGGCCTCCAGCGGCCAGCTGCCGCGGCCGGGCAGGCTGAAATTCTGCCCCTCGAACAGTTCGTTCAGATTGCCATAGGCGCGCACGACCTTTTTCTGCCCATTCTGGTTCCAGGTCACCGTGCCCTCGTAGATGGTATAGACCAGGCGGTTCTTGCCCCCCAGCGGCTTGATAGTGTCCTCAAGACGGCGCAGACGGTCGCGGAACTCGGCCGAATCCGTGCTGCTGTCCAGCCGCACAGTGACTGAGGCCGGTGCGCCGGCTTCGACCTGTACCGGCTGCGGTTCGATCACCGCTCGCAGCACGGTGCCGTTCATGACCTCATCCAGCTCCAGGGCCTGATCAAGATAGTCGATCAGGATGCGCTTGCGTTCGCGCAGCCATTCGGCGGTGACGATCGGGCGCATGCGATTGACCAGCGCCTGCCATTTACCCTGGGTGATTTCCGGCGTGCCGAAGCCACACAACATCTGGATGTGCGTAGCCTGGCTCTCGACCGCCTGCCGTACTTCGTCGGCCGAAGCCAGATCGACAGCCAGTTGATGTATGTTCATCTCCTTGCGCGTCGTCCCTTCACACCCCTGTACCGAGGAAATACCGGCCAGGAATTCTTCCCAGTCCTGGCTGCGAACGGACATGTCATAGCCGGCCTCCTTGGCAGTTTCTATGACATGGTTGGCCAGCATCGTCACCGCGCCGATCGGCAGCGACGCCAGCATGGCGGCTTCGACGCCGGCCTGGCGCAGCGCAGTCTCCATCCCCTGTGCGCCCCAGGTACCGGCAACCTGCCAGGTCGAATAGACCAGGAATACTCCCTGCACCGCCCGCTCGAACATTACCCAGTTATCAGCAGCTTCCCAGGTCTCGCGGAACCACTGGCCGACTTTGTCAAATTTGCCGGACGCCTTGGAATCGAGTATCGCCATCAGGATCTGACGGTCGGTCGCCCCCGGATTACGGGCCAGTTCACCCAGCAGCGAGGCCTGCATACGGGTGCCGCGCACCACACGCTGCACATCTGCGACGCTGACAACACCCTGCTCGGCATTTATGATCATAGCATCCAGAGCGCTGAAGCTGTCAGCCAGAGCACCGGCGGACAGGTTACCCTTCTTGGCGGCCAGGTTAAGCGTTGATTTCAGGCGCTTCAGATATTTGGCCAGCAGGGCAGGATCGTTCTCGTGCAGCGCTTCCAGCGCTTTCTCGGCCCACTGCGCCGACAGGTTGGCAGCGCCTTCAAGCGTGTAGCGTCCCGGCCCCTCGGCCAGGTGCACCAGATCGACAAAACCGGCCCGTACCGCGCCCTTGCCGGAGTTCCAGAACAGCCGTCCGCCGGACTCAAACTCCTGAATTGCCGCTGTGGTACCTTCACCCCAGACACCTTCGACGATCTTCCCGGCCAGATTCGGGACCGTGCCCAGCCGTTTGAATGTCGCCGCTGCTGTCTTTTCGTCAACAACTGCACGCATCAGACCTGGCGGCGCATAAAGATTCACGCTCTTTAGAATCTTGCCGACCAGAGCTTCGCCCCCCTGCTGCGCCAACGCCTTCGCCTCGGCCGGCTGGAAGCCGTATTTCAGCAGAGTGTCCTCGATCGCCTTGGCGCCGGCGTTCTTCGGGAACAGTGACTGGATGCCGTTGCGCAGCTTGTCCTGAGCCGCCCGCCAGCGGTATGCTACGGCCTGATCCTTGCCCTTCATGACCAGACGCAGATCATGGTCGGAGGTGCCTCCCAGCAGAGGATCGGCATAAGCGCGCGAAATCGGCCCCTTTCCGGTGGCCTGGCCCGCTTTTTTGGCACTGTCGGCGACCGGCCGCAGCCACGACCCCTGGCCGATGATCTGCAGCTGCGGATCAGCCATCAAGAGCTGCTCCAGCTGTTCCAGCACGATCCGGCGGGTACCCTGAACCTGCGGCATGGTCTGTGCCAGCCCAGCAGCATGAACGCCGCCAGCCAGCGCCAGCCATAACAGGACGACACACAAACGAAAAAACAGTCGCGCGCTCATATTTGCCTCCCCTGAAGCTTGAACTTCCAGTTTGTCAATCCGGGACGCCTGCAAATTTAAACAAATTCCTGGTTCGTGTTAAATCAGAAAAAGCCACTCCTGATATATCACAGGAATAGCTTTTAAATAAATACAGAAACAGCCACCCGGGGAATCCCCTGAGTGGCTGTTTTAATTGGTCGGTGCGACAAGATTTGAACTTGCGACCACTAGACCCCCAGTCTAGTGCGCTACCAGGCTGCGCTACGCACCGAAAAAACTCTCATATCACAATATACTTCGTAACTCATTAAGATCATGACGTACTTCTTTTAACAATTCTGACAGACTTTTTTCGCAGGATGCGGGAAGCAGGTCATCCGCATTGATAAGCTTGCCTTTCGGCGATATTCTCTTTTTCACGCCTTCGATAGTAAACTTTTCGTCGTACAGCAGTCGTTTAACCTGCAGGATCAATTCAACTTCATTTTTCGAATACAGCCTCTGTCCGGTGACGCTTTTTTCTGGTTTTAAAAAATCGAACTCTGATTCCCAGAAGCGCAATACCGAGGTTTTGACTTCTAAAATTCCGGCCACCTCGCCGATCTTGAAGTACAATTTGTCTGGTAAGATCGGAGCCATGATGACAGCAACCTATGTACGCGCCTATCTGGCTTCGGAGTTGATAGTGCTTTTGAGTACCTGGCTGGGCTTGAAGGTCAGGATCCGGCGGGCATTAATTGTAATGGTATCTCCGGTTTGGGGATTGCGACCTCTGCGATCTGCTTTCTGTTTGACAACAAAATTACCGAAACCGGCAATCTTGATCTTTTCTCCGGATTCAAGAGTGCTTTTGAGAATACCAAAAACAGACTCGACAATTTCTGCAGACTCTTTTTTCGAAAAACCGATCTTCTGATGAATCCTTTCAACGATATCTGCCTTGGTCATAACTACCTCAGAAAGTATAAGTTAATATCCTGAAACAAAAGGGGAAAAATCTATAGCATAGCCAAAATCATTTCGCAACAGGTTTTTAAAGCGGAAAGTTGACAGTATTTTTTATCTTAACGTAACCTTAAGCCTGTTGACCAGTCCATCGGTCACTTTCTTGTGCAGGATACTGATCTCGTCATCCGTAAGTGTGCGGTCATAGGAGCGATAACGAACACGAATTGCAATGCTTTTATGCCCTTCCGGAATACCCTTGCCGCGATAAACATCGAATATAGTTACATTTTCTATTTCTTTGGCTTTTACACTGTTTACACAGCCAATAATTTTTTCAAATTCCAGTTGATCGGGAGCCAGAATGGCAATATCACGCGTACTGTCAGGAAAACGCGAAGGAGCAGTGATCTCCAGCTTTGAGCGCGAAAGTTTCACAAGCTTTTCAAAATCCAGCTCAAAACAGTAGAGCGATTTTTCCAGGCCAAAGTTCTCCTGTACCGTGGGATGCAACTCTCCTACCGATCCTATACGTTCGCGACCGGCAAAAATACTGCATGATTTTCCCGGGTGCAGGTAGGGTTCCGGTGTGTCCGGCACCCACGAAACACCCGCAATGTTCAACAAACCAAGCAGGTTTTCAATAATCCCCTTGGCGTCGTAAAAGTCAACCGGTTCATTTACACGGCTCCACCCTTCTCCGTCCCGGGATCCGGTCAGCGCCCCGACAACAAAAACCGGCTCACGAGGCATTATGTCGCCGGCAACCGGAAGATAGACGCGACGCATCTCAAAAAGCTTCAGATCGAGTGACCGGAAATTGATATTGCGGGCGACAGTCTCAAGCAGGCCGGGCAAGAGACTGGTACGCATGGCCGACTGCTCGTCAACCAGCGGATTGGCAAGCTTGATAGATGCCCGTCTGGGGTCGTCCTGCGCCAGCATCAATTTACCAGCCGCATCCGGCGCGGTAAAGCTGAAATTGATAACCTCATTCATGCCGTGGTTGACAAGTATCTCCCTGACTCTCTTTTCAAGTTGCTGGTGCCTGGAAGGTCGATCGGATATGACCCTTGCAATCGGCATGGTAGAGGGAATCCGGTCAAAACCGTTTAAACGGGCGACTTCTTCAATCAGGTCAATTTCACGCTCAAGATCAATCCGGTAGCTGGGAGGCGTAACTGCAACTGCCCCGTCAGGCCCGTCCGAGACGCGACACTCGAGACGTTCGAGAATATCCAGAATACCTTCCCTCTGTAGCTCTATCCCGATCAGGCTGTTGGCCCGCTCGGGACGAAACTGGATCGCAGTCGGTTCGGTCTTGCCCGGATAGACATCCAGGCGCCCCTGCGCCATGCTGCCGCCGGAAAGTTCCACAATCAGCGCCGCAGCGCGATCCAGGGCACGAATGACACCGCCGATATCAATGCCGCGTTCAAAACGATGAGAGGATTCGGTATGCAGTCCCAGGCGCTTGCTGGTTTTGCGGACGGCAGCCGGCTTGAAGCAGGCGCTTTCCAGAAGAATGGCTGTTGTTGTATCCTCAATCTCCGAGTTCAGCCCTCCCATAACTCCGGCCAGAGCAACAGGGCGTTCGGCATCACAAATAACCAGGTCGGCAGAAGTAAGGACGCGCTGCTGGTCGTCCAGAGTGGTAAACTGCTCACCCTCCCCTGCCCTGCGAACCACAATCTTTTTTCCGGCAAGGCGTTCGCAGTCGAAGGCATGCAGAGGCTGTCCAAGTTCCATCATAACAAGGTTGGTGACGTCCACTACGTTGTTGATTGAACGGATACCGATCGCCTTCAGGCGCTTTACAAGCCACTCCGGAGAGGGAGCAATGGTACAGCCGGAGATATGGCGCGCGGCGTAGCGTGGGCAGAATTCGGCATCCTCGACGTTAACGCTGATCACGGATTCAACGCGGACATCACTTTCGGCTACAGCAGATGAAGGGTATTTGACCTGCAAGCCGAGTTTGGCAGCGACCTCGCGGGCAATTCCGAGAACGCTCAGGCAGTCGGCCCTGTTGGGTGTCAACCCGATTTCAAACAAGGTGTCCTTCAGTCCCAGGGCAGAAAACAGCGGTGTGCCGAGCGGGGCGATATCAGCCGGGAGAACCATGATGCCGGCACTTTCTTCAGACAAGCCCAGTTCCCTTTCCGAGCAGAGCATTCCACAGGATTCCTCCCCGCGAATTTTGGAGCGCTTGATCTTGAAGTCACCCGGCAGAGTCGCTCCGATACTGGCCAGGACAACTGTATCACCCTGTTTGAAGTTCTGGGCTCCGCAGACAACATCCAGCACTTCTGTACCGTTGTTAACCCGGCAAAGTGAAAGCTTGTCGGCATTGGGATGTTGACGCTTCTCTTCAACCAGAGCGACAATAACATCGTCCATACCGCCGCCCAGGTTTTCCATCGCCTCGACTTCGAGGCCGAGCATGGTCAACAGTTCAGCAAGCTGGTCAGGTGAATGTTCAAAATCAACAAATTCTTTCAGCCAGTTATACGTAATTTTCATATCGGGACACCGTTTCTAAAATTAGAAGGCATAATTAAAATTGCCGGAGAAATCTTACATCATTTTCAAAAAGCAGCCGCATATCGTTAATGCCGTATTTCAACATGGCAATGCGCTCAATACCCATACCGAAGGCGAATCCGGAGATATCCTCGGCGTCATAATTCACATGACGATAAACTTCGGGATCCACCATACCGGCACCCAGGATCTCCAACCAGCCGCTGTTCTTGCAGACCCGGCACCCTTTGCCTCCGCAGATCACGCAGGCGATGTCGACCTCCGCCGAAGGCTCGGTAAAGGGGAAAAAGCTTGGACGCAGGCGAACACCGGTCTTCTGGCCGAACAGCTGATTGGTGAAGATCGTCAGAATTCCTTTCAGATCACCAAAAGTAATCCCTTTGTCGACCATCAAACCTTCTATCTGGTGGAACATCGGCGAATGCGTCGCATCCGAATCACAGCGATAGACCGTTCCGGGTGCTATGATGCGAACCGGCGGCTTCTGCTTCAGCATGGTCCGAATCTGTACCGGAGAGGTATGGGTCCGCAGCAGCAGATCATTTTCCACGAAAAAGGTATCCTGCATGTCACGAGCCGGATGCTCGGGAGGGAAGTTAAGCGCCTCAAAATTGTACCAGTCATGCTCGATTTCAGGGCCTTCAGCGACAGAAAAGCCAAGACCCGCAAAAATCTCACAAACTTCTTCAACAATAAGCGTTATGGGGTGTTTTGTTCCGACTTGAGATTTGCGTCCCGGTAAGGTGACGTCAATTCTCTCGGATTGCAGGCGTTCATTCTTCACGCGTTCCCGCTCTGCCGTCAAAGCCGCTTCAAGGCCGGATTCCAGCTCATCACGAACAGTGTTGACAAGCTGGCCGACTGAGGGACGTTCCTCAGGTGAAAGAGAGCCTAGACCTTTCATCAGAGCAGTCAATTCGCCTTTACGGCCAAGAAGTCTGACCCGGATACCCTGAAGCTGTTCTTCCCCGACTGCTGAAGATATCGCGACCAGGGCATCATTTTTCAGTTGTTCAAGCTGTTCCCGCATAGCTGATTACCTTTGCGACCAGATAGTATTGATAAAGCAGTAATCGTACAAAAAAGGGAACAGGAGGCTAGTCCCATTCCCTTTTTAAGTGAAGCAACAACCAGGTGTCAGATGCCAGCCTTGGCAAGAGTTGCAATCTGAGTAAATCCTGCCGGGTCAGTGACGGCGATATCTGCCAGCACCTTGCGGTCAATCTGGATGTCAGCCTTTTTTAGTCCGAAAATGAACTTGCTGTACGAGAGACCGTTAAGACGCGAAGCCGCATTAATCCTGGTGATCCAGAGACTTCTGAAATCACGTTTC
>JACRCG010000008.1 GCA_016219145.1 Deltaproteobacteria bacterium
GAGTTCCCCAAATATACGGTAACCAACATTAAAGAAGGACTGCGAGTAACTTTCAAGTAGTTGTTACAGGCAGTTTGAAGTAAGCTGAAAAAAAACAGCCCGGAAACGGGCTGTTTTTTTGTACGCAGATATGTGACGGACCTGTTTCCCTATTTCATGTTTTCATCAAGCAGATGATTGAGTAACAGAACAATATCCCTTATCTCCTGCTTGTTCATATCAGAATTCGGCTTACGTAACATCTTGATTCCATAAGCTTTAACGGCCTGTTTATTGAATGGCTGCCCTGTGATCGGAGCCCTGCCGGTCTGGACTGAGATGACAGTGCGCCCCATGGTGTGGCATTTTATGCACTTTCTTGACATCAAATCAAATGCAGGCCTGAATGTGGCCTCAATGCTTTCCGGATCAAAGTTCATGTTGTCACCACGTCCTTTGACCTTAATGCGGGCTTCAGCTAATGATGAAGTTACCAGGGTGATGAGTGCGGCGAGTAGCATAAGTCTCTTCATATACGTGACTCCTTGGAGCATTTATTGAAAGGTTACCAGAAAAAACATATTGTTCAATAATATTTGACGAATTAATTCAGAATCCGAATGTCAACCCCATTGTGCCAAGGCGGTTGATAGCACTGTTTGCTATTTCATACTTATATTCCGCGATCAGTTTCAGGTTTTCCAGTGGAGCATAACCGAGCGCAGCAACGTAGCGGCGGGCATACAGGTTGGTGAAATTCTGTTTGTCCGGAGTAGCCTCTTGCTGCAGGTACTCAAATCTTGTTGATGCAAGCAGGTTCATCTTCAAGGCGTACTCCACTTCAGCGGTGCCGCTCCTGGAGGTTACCCTGGTTTTTTGGGTAATGATACTTGGGGCCACATTGTCGTCGCTACCGATTCCACCCAGCACACGCAGGCGGAATGCCTTGTACAGGAGTTCAGTGTCCAGACCCAATCGGTAATAGCTATTTTTGGGATCGTTTGAATTGGCAGTGCCGTTCTTGCCGTAATAGCCGTAAGCCCCAACGGAAAGCGTCAGAAAATCAAGAATGGTTTCGTCCTTTGATAGATCAATATCCGGCTCATTTGCCAGATAATCGGCTCCGCCGAATTTATAGGAAATGTGGCCGTAGCCTTCCTTGGTGTTCTGTCCCTTACGATTTACGACACCACCTGCCACAAAAAAGCGTTTGCCGAGTACTGCATTCAGCTCCAGAGCATCCTGGGTCTGCTCAACCCTGAAAAGAGATTCCTTTCCAACAGTGTAGGTGTATGGAAGATAGTTATTAGTGACGGTGAGTTTGTTATTGGTTTTCCAAAGTCCGAGTTTGGGCTGCATGCGGCCGATTTTCAAGTTTAGCGGGGTATCAAGCAGGTGCCTCCAGGTGATGTAAAATTCGTTTATATCAGTTTTGTTATTGGATGAAATAATGCTGGAGTTATATGTGCCTACGGGCGGTTGCTCGCTGTAGGCAACATAAGTGGCAAAAAAACCGACGGTGTCACGGAAATTGCCGCCGGCGTGAAGTTTGAAACTACGGGTAGAAAAATCAAATTCATTAACGGCTTTATTGTCATAGATGACATTAAGTGCGCCGGTAAATGAAATCGGAAGCTGTTCCGGAATGGCGGCCAGCAAAAGCCCTTCCGATTTTCCCTCTCCGGATGAGCTGTCTCCGGATGAGGCGACCGGAGCGGGTGCCGCTGCCGGGGTATCGGCCGTATCTCCATCGGTGATCATGGCCCCGGATTTAAGCTTGCTCAGCTTATCGGCATCTCCATCACCCCTGATCACTTTCGCCTTGGCGGATCCGTTGGCGGTTGCCGCCGGTTTGGCAGCAGGGGCAGTCGCCGGAGCCGCCTCTTTATCCTTACCCGCTTTTTTCTTGCCGACATAAACGTAGGAGTTTTTCAGGAATGCTTCGCCATATTCGTTAAGCTCAGGAAAGATCGTGTGGCAAGTGGTGCATTCCACCTTGTGTGCCCTTGTAAAGGCTGGAATGGCAAACGCAGAGTGGGCAAAAAACAGAGCTGTTGCCAAAGCGCCGAGTACAATCACGGTCAAGGAGTTCAGAGATGTGTTTTTCATCGTTTCATTCTCCATTTGGTTGAAAATAGTAATCAAATGTCCCCAGGGCGTTTTAGCTTGTCAGCTGGCGCAAGGTCCAGACTTGCCTTGGTTTTGCCGTACAGCCATTTTATAGCCGTCTCCGCCTGCTGCTTGGTAACTAATGCCCTTACCTCAACGTTTGACGTTGCGCCAACCGTTTCGAGTGTTCTGTCAGTGGTGGTTGTCAGAAAATAAATTGCGTCAGCAACATTGAATTGTTGTACTGCTGGATATTGATATGTGTTTGAAAGACCGTCGGTATTAAGCGCAGGATTAGTAGTACTTGTACTCAGATAGTAAATTGAGTCGTAGATTAGTCGTTTTGCGTACAACGGATTATGGACATAAGCGCCCGGTTCGTTTATCAGGGTTGCGTGATTAAAGTTTGCACCCATCAAGTCAGGGCCGGTACCGGTACCCAGATAGGTCCAATTAGTAGTTGAACGTGCTTTGTTGCTGGTGCTGTTGAAGGGTAGCAAAGGATTGGTTGGCACGTAACGCACAAGCCTGATCCATTTGTTGAGCACAGCCAGGGCCGAGATGTAGCCCTCCTTGTCGCTGTTCAATTCAGTGTTATCCAAGTTGATATGGCAACCAGAGGTATTGCAACTCTGACTTGTTACAGATGCAATTTTCAAGGAAGCCGGGGATGCGCTGCTGACGCTGTAAACCTGCGCCCAGGTGCGATTTGAGGTGTACAGTGTAAATTGGGCGGTATCATGGATGACTGGTTTGAAGGTGTGAGAGTCCGATTTGACGGTTTTGTTCATATGGCAGGTAATACAAGGGCCTTTACCGCTGACAAGTCCGGCTGTATCGTGTCCGGTATTGGCGCCAACGCCAGATACGTATTCCTTGCCGGCAAATTCGTAGCCGCTCTTGGATGTCAGTAAAGCTGCGCCGGTAAAATCGTGATTACGGACCTCGGTAAGTTCAGAAAAGTCCACCCCCATATTTTTGTACACTGTAATCACCGGCCCGGAGCCGCCGCGACCTGCATGACAGGGGATGCAGACATTGGATGACTTCAGATCAGGGAAAACAACCGAATTGTTCTGGATCTTGGCGTGTCCTCCGGGGTTGCCGGCACTGGCGACTGTTTTGCCAGAGTAGTTGTAGAATATCGTGACTTGGGGAATTGCGCGCAACTTGAAATCATAACCGGTGTGGCAGGCATCGCAACCGGTAACTTCTTTCGTCTTATCGACATCACTTCCAAACGGTCTTGCATCGGTGAATTTTTCACCAAAAAATGTTGATTCGACAAAATTTATAAAACCGGTAGTCGTGTGGCAACGGACGCAGACCGGGGTCCCTTTGGCGATGTCAGCTGCTACGGTGGTGTTTGAAGGAGAAGAGTTCGCGTAAGCCAGACGGGCCGACTGGCTGGTCCCGTACAGTTTGAAATCTCTGGCTCTGCGGGCGGGTGTGGCGACTTCTCCGTGGCCCGATTTGGCCCAGGAACGGTTATAAGAAATATTGGTGGTCGGGTCATGCGGGTTGTGGCATTTACGGCAGTTGCCGATGTAATTGGTGCTGACGTAAGATGCAGTGTATCCGCCGAAGGAAAGCGGGTAACTAGTCTTTCCAAAATGGGCTGATCTGGATCCGGTTGGAAAGAGGCCGTAAGTAGCGCCGTGGCAATTTTCGCATTTACGATCGGTGTCCGGGTTTTTGCTTACATGTTTGGCAGATAATGGAGTACCGGCAGGAGTGCCTCCATGGCAGCGGTTGCAGCCGGTAGGGTGTCCAGCTTCCGGTTCATGGCAGTCAGCACAACCGGCAGCGTTGGAGGTGTTATGGTGAGACAGTTTCCATTCGTTTACGATATTATTTGCGGTGCCGGGACTAATGGCACTCTGATGGCAATCGATGCATGTCTGTGACTGCTCCAGTTTGGTTGACCCTGGATTGCCGACCGTTTTCTCGCCACACCCGAACTGCGGCTATTCCTGACCGTGGGAATCCTCGGCGGTTTCACAACCTTCTCGTCCTTCAGTTACGAGACCCTCGCGCTCATCCGGGATGGCGATTTCCTTCTGGGATTGGCGAACGTGGGTTGCAGCATGGTTGCCTGCCTGATTGCCACGTGGGCGGGGATGACTATCGGACGGTGGATCTGAACAGAGGCGACCATGAAACTGGAAGGTGAAGGGAAACTGCTCCGCGTGTTCATCGGGGAATCCGACAAAGATGGGCACCATGCCTTGTATTCGTCGATCGTCAGGCTGGCCAGGGAACGAGGCTTGGCGGGCGCGACCGTCCTGCGCGGGGTCGAAGGTTTTGGAGCGAACAGCCGTTTCATCCACACCGCCAGGATCCTGCGCCTGTCCGAGGACCTGCCTATCGTGGTGGAACTGGTCGACACCGAGGAGAAGATCCAGGGATTTATTCCAGTCCTGGATGAACTCTTCGAGAAGGCCAGATGTGGAGGGATGATCACCCTTGAGAAGGCTGAGGTGCTTCGCTACAGCGCAGGGAAATGATTGCAAGATCCACGGCTTCGATCGCTTGCCGGAGTTTCGGCCCGAGATCGTCCTCGGAGGTTGCCAAGGATTCAAGGGTCGCCAGTTCCTGAACCACGAACTCCATGGCCTGGGAAACAAGCGAATCGATGCTGGCGTTGGTGGACTCGGCCCACTGGTTCGCGAGCCGGGAAAGGTTCTTTTCCACCTCCCAGGGAACGAGGCCAAGGAAATGCCGTGCAAACAGGGGCCCGAAGATGCCCATGGGGATGAGGAACCAGAGCAGGTCGACCTGGGTGTCGAAGACCATGCCGATGCGCACGTCCGGGCGGCGAGGCTCGACGACCTCCCCGTGGAATTGGGCCCCCTCGAAACGAATGCCCAAGGCGTTGTAGATGGCCTGACCCAACCGATCCTGGAAGGCCCGAACCATCCGTTGGAGGCTCGTCTGGGCTTCGGTGAGGAAATCGCCAAGGAAGTCCGCGCCCTGTCCCGAGATCCGGGTCATCTCCTCATGCATCCCGGCTTCTAGCCAGCCTTGGAATCGCCGGCTCCGCTTGTACAGGTTTCCTTTCCATCCCGGCATCTCTTGCTGAAGTGAGGTCCGGAGGCCCCGGGCAACCTCCCCGCGGAAGCGCTGGAACCGCTCATCCGCCCGCGAACGCAGGCGGGCCTGAAGATCCCGTACGAACACCGTAATCTCCCGCTTGAGGGTCTGGAAACCCGCCCGTTCCTGACCCAGGAGCCCCTGGAGTTCGGCCCGAGCCTCCGCAGCGGAGGATGCTGTCGCCTGCGCGAGCTGGAGGTAGGCCCGGCAGGCACCAGCAAGAGCCCGAACCTTGTGTTCGAGGATGCGGGCGTGGAGTTCCTCATGACGA
>JACRCG010000009.1 GCA_016219145.1 Deltaproteobacteria bacterium
GGACCTCACGGGCGGCCGAAGCCGAGGCATACGGCCCGAAATAGCGGGCGCCGTCATGCGGCATCTTGCGGACCAGTGTGAAACGGGGATACTCATCACGCAGGTCAAGCCGCAGTGAAAAATAGTTTTTGTCGTCTTTAAGATCAAGGTTATAGCGTGGGTGATGCTGCTTGATCAGGGTATTTTCAAGCAGCAGGGCTTCCTTCTCGGTATCGGTCAGCAGCACGTCGATATCAGCGACCCTTGCCATCAGGAACCGGACATGGTACCGGGAATCACCCGAAGCATTGAAGTAGGAACGTACGCGCTGCCTCAGACTGCGGGCCTTGCCGATATAGATAATGGTCCCGGCATCATCGCGCATCAGGTATACCCCCGGCACTGCCGGCAGCTGACGTATTTTGTCTTCAAGGCTCATGGCGGTAATCCTACTTCTTCGAAGCGCGAATGGGAAGAGTCATGTTCAGCCCGGACTGCCCATAAATCAGGCAGCATGATTAATAAAAATGCGCCGAACCAAGTGCGCGCACCAATCTACCGAACAATATCAGCAAGTTGCTCTGTTGGCCAAGTTTTTGCTTCAACATGAAACTGTCCAACGGCGGACAGACAGACACCAACGGGGGTATTCTGAATGGAGACCATGTCAACGATGACGGGCCTGAAGAGCAGTGCTGATGTACTTTTTCTGATGTTGGGGGCGGTAATGGTGTTCGCGATGCATGCCGGCTTCGCTTTTCTCGAAGTTGGCACGGTCCGCAAGAAAAACCAGGTCAACGCCTTCGTCAAAATCCTCACCGACTGGTCAGTTTCGACCATAGTCTATTTCCTGATCGGCTTCCCGATCGCCTACGGCATCTCCTTTCTGCAACCGGCCGGCGATCTGGTCAACAAGGCCCAGGGCTATGATCTGGTCCACTTTTTCTTCCTGCTCTGTTTCTCGGCCTGCATTCCGGCCATTATTTCAGGCGGCATCGCCGAACGTGCCAAGTTCTGGCCGCAGGTGATTGCAGGTGCCATCTTTGCAGGGCTCTCCTATCCGCTGTTCGAGTCCCTGATCTGGGGACAGAACGCCTCCCTGCTGCAGAACATCTTCAAGTCAATCGGCGGAGCCGAATTCCATGACTACGCCGGGTCGGTGGTCGTCCACTCCATCGGCGGCTGGATTGCACTGCCGGCGGTACTCATTCTCGGGCCACGCATGGGACGCTATGTTCGCGGCAAGTCCCACCCGATCCCGGTCAGCAACATCCCTTTCCTGGCACTTGGTTCATGGATCCTGGCGGTCGGCTGGTTCGGATTCAATGTCATGAGCGCAGGCAATTTCGAGAAAATCTCCGGACTCGTGGCCGTGAATTCGCTGATGGCCATGGTCGGAGGGGTGCTGGCAGCCCTGGTGGCCGGCAAGAACGACCCCGGTTTTGTTCACAACGGCGCCCTGGCGGGACTGATCGCCGTCTGCGCCGGCAGCGACATCATGCACCCGCTGGCATCGTTCGTGGTCGGATGCATTGCCTCGATAATATTCGTCTACGGCTTCCATTACGAGCAGGAAAAGCTGAAAATAGACGACGTGCTGGGCGTCTGGCCGCTGCACGGGGTGATCGGCTCCTGGGGTGGCATTGCAGCCGGTATTTTCGGCCAGAAATTCATGGGTGGCATCGGCGGAGTAAGCTTCATCTCGCAACTGGCCGGCAGCCTCTCGGCAATTGTGTTCGCACTGGCGAGCGGTTTTATCGTCTATGGAGTTCTCAGCCGGACCATTGGCATCAGGCTTGACCAGGAAGACGAGTTTGCCGGAGCCGACATTTCGATCCACAACATCGGAGCCTACCCGGAAGACAGCATTCGCTGATATTAACGATACAGTACCGTACAAATGGTCTGAAATTCCTTTCAAAGCGCGTCAGATAACGGTTTCTGACGCCTTTCGTTTCCGTTTCTTTCGTTGACAAGGGCATGGAGAGGTGCTATTTAAAAGGCATTTTACCTGTGGATATATTCAGCTCTCCGTGCGCCGTCTAACTGCGTTGCCGGCCAGAAGAGGTCAACTAACGTGATTTCATTGAAATTATGCCGTAACACACTCATCCGACTCCTGGTCGTATTCGTCATAATTTCATCCCTCGCAATTCCACCTGCACAGAGCCAGGAATCTGAGGATTCTCAGGTATTTATCGCTGGTTTCAACGCCTACCAGCAAAAAGATTATACCTCGGCCATCGCAAAGATGAACGAGGTCCTGCAAAAATATCCGGACACCCCCCTGCGGGACATGGCCCTGTTCTGGCTTTCCCGCGCACACTACAAATCGGGCAACCAGAATGAAGCGGCCCGCTTTCTTTCCCAGTTTTCAAAAGAATATCCGGACAACCCCCTAAAAGCCACCGTCGAGGAAGAGCTGCTGACACTGACGGCCCGTTACGAAAAAGGCGAAAAGCTGCCTTCCGGTCAACCGGCGGCCAAGCAACCTGACCGCGTTGCGGCCCAGAAAGCCAGGGCCGCCCAGGAACGCATCGCGGCTGAACAGGCAGCCAAGGCCAAAGCTGATCAGGAACGCATTGCGGCGGAGAAGAAAGAGCAGGATCGACTGGCGGCTTTGAAGGCGGAAGAACAGCGCA
>JACRCG010000094.1 GCA_016219145.1 Deltaproteobacteria bacterium
AAAGTCGTTCATGTTCTTCCGGGCATACTGCATCTTGAAGAAGTCCTTGCCGAGAAAATCCGTCCAGAGAGTTGCACCGATGAACAGAACACCGTCAATGTCGACGGACTCATTTTCCAGGAAGTGGACATTCTTGGGCAGGGAGAGCTTGTCTTTCAGCTCGTGGATGCGCCCGAAGAAATCGTTGTGGTAGAAAAAGTGGTTTCCCTCCAAATAGATGACTGCCAGGAAACGCTTGGCCAGAAGACTGACAACCTTGAGCCAGGTCTCCTGGCGGTGGGCCAGGCCGATATCACCGGCAACCAGTGCAACGGTCTTCTGGTCAGTCGGCAACGGAGGGATCACCATTTCCAGAATGCGGGGAATCTTGTTGGGTTGCCAGAACTCGGCGTGGATATCGGAAAACGGGCGGACAAGCATATAGCACCCCCAGATAATGTCGTTAAACGAAAAATGAGGGGGAAAGTCTACAGTAATTCAATAAAAAAAGCACCTACGAATTAACGTAAGTGCCTGATTTTAGTGGTGCCCAGGGACGGAATCGAACCGCCGACACGAGGATTTTCAATCCTCTGCTCTACCGACTGAGCTACCTGGGCAAAATGGAAACGGTTATGTACCCCAAAGCCGGGCTTTCTGTCAACTATTTATTTTCAGCTTCGGCCGCTGCCGCACGCTGGATGCGAATCGGAACATAGTTGCAGAAAGGCTCCTCTTCCATGTAATCGCCATGAATTGCATCGGCACGAGCCCGACAGCCACCACAGACATTCAGGTATTCACACTGCCCGCACTTACCTTTGTAGGATTTGAAGTCGCGCAGATTACGGAATATTTCCGAATTCTCCCAGATTTCACGGAACGGGGTCTGCTTTACATTTCCGGCTGTGCGGTGAAAATACGAGCAGGGCTTGACATTGCCGAAACAATCGATCAGACAGATGGACTGGGCCGCGATACACCCCTTGCCGCCGCCTGTCGAAAAAGTCAATGAACGACGCTCGAATTTGGTCCCTTCGGCTTTTGCCTTCTGCGGGACAATGCGGTAGTAGTGCGGCGCGCAGGTCGGACGCATCAGGATATCATCCTCCATCTTCTCCTGCTGGTAATGCCAGTCCAGAATCTCCTCATAATCTTCTTTCGTGATCAACTCCTTCATGATCTCTTCGCCGCGACCGGTCGGAACGATCATGAACATGTACCAGGCGGTTGCACCCAGGGATTTTGCCACCTTGAAAGTATTGGCGATATCTGACTGGTTGCGCTTTGTAAAGGATGAGTTGATCAGGAACTTCTGGCCGTTCCGGCGAAAGATTTCAGCGGCCCGCACCACCCCTTCAAACGAACCGGGCGCCTGGCGAAAGTTGTCATGCACCTCGGCGGTTGAGCCGTCCAGCGACAGCGACACCATCTTGATATCGGCCGCCCGCATTTTCATGCAGATTTCATCCGTCACCAGAGCGCCGTTTGAAGCCATGCACATCCGCAGCCCCAGTGAAGTTCCGTACTCGGCCAGATCGAAAATATCCGGGCGTAAGAGCGGCTCGCCGCCGGAGAGGACTACCACCGGCTTTGAAAAATCGGCAATTTCCTTGAGAAGTTTTTTTCCTTCTTCGGTGGTAAAATCACCTTCTGATGACGTCATATCGGATGAGCAGCGGCAGTGTACACAGCGCAGGTTGCATTTTTGCGTGGTCTCCCAGGCGATCCATTTCGGAATAAACTCGGCGTTCATTTGACTCCCGTTGATGCAGCAGCAATAGTAATCGGCATAAGCATTGAAATGTTACCCGAACGGTCAATTAAACTCAAGGATATATTCCGGCCGTTAATCCGGCCCTGAGAACACCGGGAAACAAGCGCTTGCATTCAAAGTGGACGTATAGTAGTATTCCGAACCCGCCGCCTGTAGCGGCGTTTTGCGTACAATCAACCTACTCAAGGAGTTCCCATTTTATGCTGGACATCATGCGCAAGCAGAAAGAATCCATTATCATAAAAATTGTCTTCGTCGTGATTGTTCTCTCCTTTATCGGCACCATATTTCTGGTGTGGGGCAAGGGGAGTGACGGAATCGGCGGAAAAAGCGGTTATGCCGCCAAAGTGGACGGCACGAAGATAACTCTGGAGGAGTACGACAGGGCCTATCAGCGCATCAGGAGCATGTATCAGCAGATCTACGGCCAATCGATTCCGGCTGAAATGGAGAAAATGCTGGGGCTGAAAAAAGTGGCTCTGGACAATCTGATCGACAGCCTGCTGGTTATCAAGGAAGCCAAGTCGATGGGCGTCAAAGTATCCAAGGATGAAATCACGGCTACCATCGCCGCCATGCAGATGTTCCAGAAAGACGGTGTATTCAGCTTTGAACTCTACAACCAGCTGTTACAGAGCAATCGAATGACCGCCAAAGACTTTGAAGACGCTCAAAAGGGAGAGCTGCTGCTTAAGAAGACCCGCCAGGTTATCAAGGATAAAGCCGTAGTCAGTGACGAGGATGCTCTGGCGCAGTATAAAAAGGAAAATGACAAGCTTGACCTGGAATACGTGAGCTATGCTCCTGCCGATGTTCTGGGAGAGGTCAAGCTGACCGAAGCCGAACTAAGCGATTATCTCCAGAAAAACCAGAATGACTTCAAGACACCTGAAAAAGTGGCCCTCTCCTACATCCTTCTGGATCCGGCTTCGCAGGCGGCAAAGCTGACTGTCTCTGAAGAGGAGATTCAGACTTTTTATCAGAAGAATATTGACCGCTGGCAGAGCAAGGATGGCATCCTGCCGCTCAAGGATGTAAAAGACAAGGTCAAGGCAGACGCTCTCCGCCAGAAGGCCGCCAAACAGGTTTTTGAACTGGCTGCCGACACCCTCTACAAAAACATCAAATCCGGCGACCTTAACCTGATTGCCGGGCAGCTGGGCCTGAAGATTCAGGAAACAGCACTGTTTGCGGCAAATGCTCCCGCAGCAGCCCTGGCTGGTGAAGCGGCAGTTATAAAAAAGGGACTGGAGCTGAAACAGGGTGAACTGGGCGGGCCGGTTGAAACAGCAAAAGGGATTTATATAATCAGGGCCAAAGAGCGCAAGGCCGCCACTGTGCCCCCCCTGGCCGAAATCAAGCCGGCTGTGGAGGAGAAAGCAAAGGCTGCCAAGTCGGTTGATCTGGCCAAGCAGAAGGCGGAAGAAGCTGCCAAACAGCTCTCCACCAAGGCGGATATTAAAACCAGGACTACCGGCAGTTTCGGATTCAGCGCCGCTGGAGAGATCCCCACCATCGGTGCGGCCCCTGAAATAGTTGAGGCCGTCTTCAAACTGACGACTGCGCAGGCAGCCGCCTCACCTTTTAAAGTCGGCAACCGCTGGTATTCAGTTCGTGTGAAAAGCCGCACAGAGGCCCCAAAAACCGAGTTTGAAAAGACGAAAGAGGAGCTGAAGAAAAAAATGCTCCCCAAAAAACAGGAAGATGCTCTGGCAAGCTGGACCAAGGAACTGCGTGCAAAAGCCAAAATCGAAATCAATCAGGCGCTGGTTGCCGATAAATAGGAGAATAGCCATGACACAGCTCGTTATGCAGACCGATTTTCCAGGTTTGAATCTGATGGCCCGCGGTAAGGTGCGCGATATCTACGATCTGGGAGACACCCTCCTGCTGGTCACATCAGACCGGATCTCGGCCTTTGACGTAGTCATGGACGAACCGATCCCGAATAAGGGCTTCGTTCTGACCCAGATTTCTGTCTTCTGGTTCCGCCAGATGGAAGATATTGTAAAAAATCATATCATATCAACGGATGTGGCCGATTATCCCGCCTCCTGCCAGCCTTACGCTGAAATACTCAAAGGTCGTTCCATGTGGGTCAAAAAAGCAAAACCCCTGCCGGCCGAGTGCATCGTACGCGGCTATCTGTCCGGCTCGGGCTGGAAAGATTACAAGGCTACCGGAGCCATCAGCGGCATCAAGCTGCCGGCCGGGCTGAAAGAATCGGACCGCCTGCCGGAGCCGATCTTTACCCCCTCCACCAAGGCCGAACTGGGTACTCACGATGAGACTATCTCGTTTGAAGAGATGACCGAAATCTGCGGATGTGACCTGGCCGAACAGGCCCGGGACTATACCCTCAGAATTTACAACCGGGCTCGTGACCTGGCCGACCAGAAGGGTATCATCATCGCCGATACAAAGTTCGAGTTCGGGGTTTATGACGGCGAATTGATCATTATTGATGAATGCATGACGCCTGATTCAAGCCGTTTCTGGCCCAAGGACCAGTACCAGCCCGGCGGCGCACAGCCCAGTTTCGACAAGCAATTCCTGCGGGATTATCTGGAAACACTGGACTGGGGCAAATGCGCGCCCCCACCGCCGCTGCCGCAGGAGATCCTTGAAAAAACCGGCGCGAAATACTGTGAGGCGCTGCTCCGCCTGGCCGGGATTTCCGTTTAGCAGCGCTGATGTTGACATAGACGGGTTTGTTAACAGGAAGGCCTCATCGCCTTCCTGTTTTTTTGTCCGTAGGCAATTGACAACACCGGATTGTACGATAGACTGGTGGAGACTGAAGTTGTTATCCACTGTAATCAGGAGGAATAAGATGAGACTTGAGGAAATCAAAGAGATCGCCAGACAGCACAACATCAAGCCGGGCAGGCTGAAAAAGGCCGACCTTGTGCAGGCTATCCAGACCGCTGAGGGGAATGAGGCCTGTTTTGCAACCGGAAAGGCGTCACAATGCGGTCAGCACGCCTGTCTGTGGCGCGAAGACTGCGATTAGGCGGCCTTGGATGCCAGAAACCTGCCCAGCTCGGCGTCTACTCTGGAGATATGGTTCAGAAACCACTTCAGCAGCAGATTGTTGGTTTCGATGACGTTGTGTACAAGCACTCCTTCACGGTTGACTTCTTCACGCAGCGCCTTGATTTGCCCGATGAAATAGAGGTGCTGTTGATGATGCTCGACATAGCCGGGAAAACGGTGCAGTTTCTGTAGTGCTTCCTCATCATTGAAATGGGAATGCACATAATCTTCCAGAAATGTCATCAGTTTCTTAAGCTCCTCGATCCCCTGGCCGCTCTCGCAGGCGTTCAGCAGCCTGTCAAAGCGCGTCAAAAGCTCCTTGTGCTGATTGTCAATCGCTTCGACACCGATCGAAAGCGAGTCCCTCCACTGAATTCCCATGATGATTTCCTCCCGCTGCTATGAAATCTTTTTTCTGGATCTGGATTTGCTCTTTTGCTCCTGTAGCCGCTCTCCCATACTCTTCAGGCGCTCATCAACCAGCTGATAGACGGATCCCTTGGGAAACCTGCCATCCTTGCCGCGCAAGCCGGCCTTGACGCCGGTGAGGATCTCAATGCCCTGTTCCACCGTTTCAATGCTCCAGATATGGAATTTACCTTCATTTACCGCCTGCACCACATCCTCATGCAGCATGAGATGCCGCTCGTTTGTTTTGGGAATCATGACTCCCTGCCGACCGGTCAACCCCTTGGCCCGGCAAACGGCAAAAAAACCTTCAATCTTATAATTCACGCCTCCGATCGGCTGGATGACACCGCGCTGGTTGACGCTGCCGGTCACCGCTATGCCCTGCTTGATCGCTACACCGGAAAGCGCCGACAAGAGAGCATACAGTTCCGTCGATGAGGCGCTGTCCCCCTCGATACCATCGTAGGACTGCTCAAAGCAGATTGAAGCGGATAACGATAAGGGACGTTCTCCGGCGAAGGTGCCGCCCAGATAGCCGGTCAGGATCAGCACCCCCTTGTCATGCAGCGGACCGGAGAGCTTGACTTCGCGCTCGATGTTGACCATGCCGTCCTGGCCGGTGTAAATGCTGGCTGTGATGCGGGTCGGGCGGCCGAACGTGTGGTCGCCCAGGCCGATAACCGACAGACCGTTGATCTGGCCGACCACCGCGCCATCGGTGTCCACCATGATGGTGCCTTCTTCGTAAAGCTCCTGCAAACGCTCCTCGATCCGGTTTACCCGGTAGAGATTTTCCTCGGCAGCAGCCCGGACATCGCTCCCCTCAATCAGCTTGCGCCCGGCTTTGGCGGCCCAGAAGCTGATCTCGCGAATAAAATCGCCAATCTCCATAAACTGGGATGAAAGTTTTTCCTGATCGTCAGCCATGCGGGCGGCATGCTCCAGAAGGGCCGCCACACCGCTCTTGTGGAACGACAGCAGGCCTTCGGCACGACAATGACTGGCGACAAACAGCGCATAGTCATTAACTATCTCCGGCGTACGCGCCACACGGCTGTCAAACTCGGCCTTGACCTTGAAAAATTTGCGATAGTCCGGATCGAGATGAAACAACAGGTAATAGATCCAGGGGGTGCCGATCAGCACGATCTTGGCCCGCATCTGCACCGGCTCCGGCTTCAGCGAAACCATCGTCATGAAGCGGTACTGTTCCAGCACATCCTCAATCCTGATTTCGCTGTTTCGTATGCAGCGCTTGAGGGAATCCCACACAAACGGGTTCATCAGCACTTCACGCGCATCGATTACCAGATAACCGCCGTTGGCGCGGTGCAGGGCGCCGGCGCGAATCAGGGTAAAGTCGGTTACCGCCACACCGCCGTACTGCATGACATGCTCAATGCGGCCAAAAAGATTGTTGTAGGTCGGGTTCGATTCAAACACCACCGGGGCGCCTTCGGTTTGCTTGTTATCCACCAGCAGGTTGACCTGGTAGCGCTCAAAAGTCGGCTCCTGGCGCGGCAGTTTTATACCGGGAATCTGTGGCTGCACCGACTGAGGCTTGAAATCATCCAGGGTATTGAGGATATCCTCCTGCACCGCATCCAGATAGGCCAGGACCTTCTCCAGAGCGCTGTATTTCTCGCGCAGCGGGTCGAGACGGTGCCCCAGACAGGACATGCCCAGCTCCCTGTCGGACTGCGACAGAGCCTCCTTGGTGGCTTTTTCCTGCTCGCGCACCTGGCGCAGAACTTCATTCAGGCGTTCGGTCAGCTCCTTGCCTTGCTGGTCGAGTTTCTGCCGTTTTTTCTCGGTCAGCGCCTCATACTCCTCCTGGGTGTAGTTACGGCTATCCTTCTGCGGCACGATCACTAGCCCTGAAACAGTCCTCTGCAAGGCAAAGCCGAGCTTTTCGGAAGCTCTCTCAAGTTCCTGAAAAAGATTGTTGGTGGCGGACTGATAGTTCTCAAGCAGCTCGGCCCGTCGGCTTTCATACTCGCTGCTCTCGAGCGCCTTGGGAATATCCTTGCGGAAAGCTTCAATCAGCTCTTTCATGTCTGCCGCCAGGTCGCTTCCCATACCGGCCGGCAGATCAAGGGAAATGGCTGAGTCAGAAGTTTTGAAGTTGTTTACGTAGACCCAGTCGTGAGGTTTCGGCTCATTTTTGGCCCGTTTATGCAGGATACTGGCAATGGTGGAAGTGCGGCCGGTGCCGGTCTCGCCGGAGATATACAGATTGAACCCGGCCGCTTCGACACCCAGACCGAAATCAATCGACCGCAGGGCCCGTTTCTGACCGATGGCGCTGTCGAAATCAGGAAGTTCATCGGTGGTTTCAAATCCGAGCAGCTCAGGATCGCAGTTCCAGCGCAGTTTATCGGCAGGCAGCAGAAGGTGATCAGAGGACATCGGTTGCTCCTTCTTCAGAAATTAGGAATGGCATTGTGGGAAGCGGGTGCGGATATGTCAAGATTTTATTGGCGGCCATCAGAAAGCGAAGCCAGCGCCCGGGCCACCGCCGCCCTGATATCATCTCGCTCCGGCAGATAGGACGCCAGCGCCGGGATATGACCGCGCTCCAGCAGCAGGCGGCGTGACGATGCGAAATTCAGGTCATAAACCCAGGATATTTGCAGCAGTTTGAAATCATTCAGCGTTCTGACACTGTCAAGCTGGACGACAGAACCGTTGGCAAGGGCATTAATACACCCATCCGAGACCACTTCCGGAAGATCGGCCAAACCAAGCGTTGCGGCCGACGCGCGCTCCGTATCCGGAAGAGCAAGCAACTCGCTGAATACCCGCCAGATGTCGATTTTATCGGCATCCCTGATCAGTTTGATATATAGCCGGGTAAGTGATTGTGCCTGCGACGGTAGCTCCAGCAGGTTGTGAAAACGGACCGCCTCCTCGATCAGCAGCTGCTCTTGCTGCTCCAGACAACTCAGCAATTTCTCTTCACGGATGACATCAATGGCCAGACGGGCGTGATTATCCGAATCGCTGTCACGAAAGGTACGCCAGCGGCGGTACTGCGGGAAGCGCCCCACATCGTGCAGCAGGGCAACAGCGGACGCAATTCGTGTCTCTTCCGGTGAAAGGCCCTCTCCGGCGCAAAGCAGTGCCATCGCCTCGCAGACCTTGCGGGTATGCACAATCTTGAGCAGGATGTTTCGCCGACCTTCTTCATCAGTCTCAAGATACGGTTTTACAAAGTTTTCAAACCATTGCAGCAGAGAATCAAACTGAGCCTGTTCCATCTGTGAGCAGCGCCCCCGTAATCGTTGAAATTGACCGCATAATACTGTACCCTGCCGCGAAGTCAACCAATCCCGCGAGGATCAGTATGCAGCTTTCGTTTTTCGACAACAGCGCCCCCGACCAGACAGCAGTGCTGAGAATCCAGGAACTGAGACGGCTGATCGAACAACACGATCACTGCTACTATCAACTGGATGCCCCCGCTGTCAGCGACGCCGAATACGATGCTCTCTTCAGAGAGCTGGCTGCCCTTGAGGAGCAGCATCCGGAGTTGATTACGCCGGAATCGCCCACACAGCGGGTCGGCGGCGCACCGATTGACAAGTTTCGGGCCGTCAGCCACCGCCTGCCGATGCTGTCCCTCGACAATGCCGCCAATGAAGACGAAATCAGGAACAAACTTGATCTGCGGGTAAAAAAGGAGCTGGGCCTTGCGGATACGGCATCTGTCAGGTATATGTGCGAACCCAAAATGGATGGGCTGGCGGTGGAGCTGGTATATGAAAACGGCATACTGACCACCGCTCTTACGCGCGGAGACGGGATCACCGGAGAGGATGTTACTGAAAATATCCGGACATTGCGCGGCCTGCCGCTGCGGCTGACCGGAACCGGCGCACCTGTCCTGCTGGAAGTCCGCGGTGAGGTATTCCTCTCACTCTCTGCTTTTCAGAAGATCAACTGCGACAAGGAAGAGAGCGGCGAGCCCCCCTTTGCAAATCCCCGCAACGCTGCCGCCGGCTCACTGCGCCAACTGGATCCGCGTATCACGGCCCGCCGTCCGCTTTCGATCTACATATACGCTCCCGGCTACGTCGAAGGTGTCTCCTTTTCATCTCAACACGAGTTCCTGAGCGCCGTGAGCAGCTGGGGTCTGCCGGTAAATCCGCTGGCCAGAGAGGCCAACGGTATCGACGAAGCTGTGGCCTACTACCACGAAATGCTTGCAGCGCGGGAAGCGCTGCCTTACGAAATCGACGGCACGGTCGTAAAAGTGGACTCCTTTGATCTTCAGCGCGAGCTGGGCGAAAAAAGTCGCTCGCCGGTGTGGGCGGTAGCCTGCAAATTTCCGCCACGCCAGGCCGAGACCGTACTGGAAGACATCCTGCTCTCAGTCGGCCGCACCGGTGTCATTACGCCGGTGGCCCAACTGAGGCCGGTCGATATTTCCGGCGTGACGGTTGCCAGGGCAACCCTGCATAACTGGGACGAGATCGCCGCCAAGGATATTCGCATCGGCGATGCAGTTATCGTAGAGCGTGCCGGAGATGTAATTCCCGCCGTAGTAAGGGTGCTGACGGAGAAGCGCACCGGCAGCGAGCGTTACATGCCGCCGCCTGAAAAGTGTCCGCAATGCGGATCGAGCGTCGTTCGTATTGCAGATGAGGTTGCGCTGCGCTGTATCGGACTCTCCTGCCCCCCGCAGATACGCGAATCAATCAAGCATTTTGCCTCCCGTACCGCCATGGATATCGAGGGTTTGGGAGACAAGATTGCCGGACAGCTCCTCTCTCTGGGGCTGATAAAAAATGTGGCCGACATCTACCGGCTTACAAAAGCAGATTTCATGTGTTTCGAGCGTATGGGTGACAAGCTGGCCTCTAACCTGTTGGCCGCAATTGAAGCAAGCAAGCAGCGCGAGCTGTCCAGCTTTATCTTCGCGCTCGGTATTCGCCAGGTCGGGGAGCGCACCGCCAAATCTTTGAGCCAGGCTTTTGGAAGTATCGACAACCTGGAAAAAGCAACCATGGAAGAACTGACCAGCATCCGCGATATCGGCGCAACCGTTGCCCGGAGCATCCGCAACTTTTTCGACAACCGCGACAACCAGGCCATAATCCGGCAGATGCTCGAACTGGGAGTTGCGCCTCAGTCCGGCGCCAAGAAGGTAGGCGGCCGTTTAAGCGGCAAAAGTTTTGTTTTCACCGGTTCTCTGACCCGCTTCAGCCGGGATGAAGCCAGAAAACTGGTAGAGGATCTGGGTGGGAATGTGGTAGGTTCGGTTTCCAGAAAAACCGATTATGTGGTGGCGGGAGAAGAGGCCGGCAGCAAGCTGGCCAAGGCGCGTGATCTGGGTCTGAACGTGCTGAGCGAAGACCAGTTCCTGGCCTTGATTGCCGGCCTTTGATGAGAGGAATTATTAGTGGATAAAGTTACCATGATGCTGAATGCCCGCAAGCTGTTCAAGGATATCAGCGACCTGCCGACCATTCCGGCTGTCGTATCCAAGGTTGTCGCACAGCTCGACCGGCATGAATCCGAACCGGACCAGATTGCCGACCTGATCCTCTCCGACCAGGTGCTGGCAGCGCGGGTTGTGCGGGTAGTCAATTCCCCGCTCTACCGCACCTCGACCGAAATCACCTCTGTCAAGAGGGCCTTGCTTCACCTCGGTTTCAACAAAGTTCGCGACATGATCCTGACCAGCTATTTCATCAACGGCTTCGAGGGAAAGTCGCAGCCTTTCGACATGAAACTTTTCTGGATGCATTCCTTCAGTGTCGGGGCCATCTCGCGCCGCATTGCCGCCAGGGTCAGATATGCTGATGCAGAAAAAGCCTGTCTGGTAGGAATCATCCACGATATCGGCAAAGTCTTTCTGGGGCATTACTGCAAGGACGAGTACGGCAGAATGCTGAAAGAGATCGAGAACACCAGTTATACTACTTACGAGGCCGAACGCGAATTTTTCGGCACCACTCACTGCGAAGTCGGTCTCTGCCTGGCGCAGCGCTGGAACTTCCCGGCCGTGTACTGCGACGTCATCTCGAATCACCACTTCTCGGAGAGGGCCACCGAAGACCCGCTCTTGACTGCAATCATCTCGCTGGCAGACTTTTACTGTCTGTCTCACAATATCGCCAACAGCCTGGCACAGGCCGCTGTTCCGGGATTTTCAGAAGAGAATTCCTGGAGCATCCTCAAACAGCTCTCAAAGGCGCCGATAGCGTCCGGACTCGAGCATTTTCTTTCCGAGCTGGACAGTGACTATGAAGAGGTCAGCCGCGAAGTTGATCTTATTTTCAACACCATGACCGCACTCTGAACTACCTGGAATCCCGGTGAGAACCCTGCTTTCCTGGATAACCTTTCCCGGTGTCATACTGCACGAATATGGCCACGCCTGGGCCTGCCGCCGATTAGGTATCCGGGTAATCAAAGTATGCTACCTGCGTTTCGGCAATCCGCTCGGATATGTGCTGCATGAACAACCGCAATCGGCCCTCCAGCACATACTGATTGCCGCCGCTCCTGTTTTTGTATCGACCTTTGCCGCATTTGCAACAAGCCTTGCGGCAGCATTGCTGCTGTTTTTCCAGGTAGCCGGCGTCGCTGCCGACATGGCTGTACCGGCCGCAGCCTGGCTAAGCTTCTCTTTCGCGCTGCACGCCTTTCCAAGCAGTGGAGACGCCGATGCGCTCTGGGAGGATGTCAGCGGCAACACAGTCGGTTTCTTCGGCAAAACAGTGCTGGTCCCGGTGGTCGGCCTGATCCGTCTGGTCCAGCTCGGCAACAGATTCTGGCTGGATGCGCTGTTTGCCATACTGCTGATCGCGATTCCGCCTCTGCTGCTGGCCGTGTACACAAGTTAATTGTTACACCTGTAAAAGCAGTCGGCTCTCACAAAGGCACAAAGAACACAAAGAAATCAAAACCTTTTCGGGATTGAAGCATTCACCGCAAAGGCATCACTTTTAGATTTGATAATCACCTGATTTGCTTGGTGAACTTTGTGAGCTTTGTGTGATAACAGCCTGTTTTGGGTTACATAAATATTAAGGAGGAAGTCTCATGTCCAATCAAACAGATGTAACCTGTTCCAAATGCAGCACTGTCTGGCAGAACAAGGGCACTACCAACTGCTGGAGCGGAGACCCGGCTTTGGCTCCGCCCAAACCGGGCAACTGCCCGTCAGACAGCTATGAAGAGATTGTTAAGGAATCATTCGATGAATATCGTGGTGACAGCGAGGACGCCAGGATCGCATTTGTGGCGGCGCGGGTCGAAGGGCTCTGCTACCAGCCGGTACCGGGCAGCGATGCCGTCAACGCCAGATGGACCAGGGTTGAGGACACCATCGCCTTCGCCAAACTGATGGGCTACAAAAAAATCGGCCTGGCAACCTGCATCGGCCTGCTGGATGAGTCCGAGCGACTCTCCAGAATACTGACTGCGCAAGGTTTCGAGCCGGTCAGCGTCTGCTGCAAGGCCGGCAGTATCGACAAACTGGAACTGGGACTGGCCGAGACCGACAAGGTCAGGCCGGGTACCTTCGAGCCGGCCTGCAATCCGATCGCTCAGGCCGAAATATGCAACAGCATGGCGACCGATATGAACATCATCGTCGGCCTGTGTGTCGGCCACGACATGCTGTTTAACAAACACTCCAAATCGCCGGTCACGACCCTGATAGTCAAGGACCGCGTCACCGGACACAACCCGATCGCCGTGCTGTACGGCCAGAATTTTTATTACAAACGGCTGCAGAAACAGCAGGTGCTGACCGACAACTAATAGCGCCGGCAGGAAGCGACGAAAGCGGGAGCAATCTCAGGATTACTCCCGAAATGCAGATGGATGTAGGAAGCCAGGCAATTGCGGACGCGATACCCCTCCAATCCCAACGAGTCGCCTTGTCGCGATACACGGTAGCATCGTTCGATTTCATCCGGCATCGGGCCGATTTCTGAGTAGTGGAATTCGTGCCCACGGCATTCTGCTCCGCCAGCACCTATGACTGATTCTGTCGCAAGCTCCACCTGGCGGTAGCCAAGCGCCTTGCGCCTGGGCAGCATCCTGGCCCGCACCGGAAATATCCCTGCAAAATCTGCTGATACTTGATCCTCAGAGGCGTCCAGCCCCTCTGTCAGATAAACAAAACCACCGCACTCGGCATAGACCGGCATATCTGAAGCAACAGCCATGCGTATCGCAGCCAGCATGCCGCTATTCGAGGCCAGCGTATCCGCATACAGCTCGGGATAGCCACCCGGCAGATAAATTCCCTGTATATCGGACGGAAGCGCCGCGTCATCCAATGGAGAGAACATGACCAGTTCAGCTCCCGCCTCCTCAAGCAGCCTCAGATTATCCGCATAGACGAAACAGAAGGCGGCATCGCGGGCTACGGCAATGCGGACACCCCCCGCACCCCTGCCCTCTCCCTCCGGGAGAGGGTGGGAAACATTCCCCCCCGTGGTAAAGGGGGGCCGGGGGGGATTTGCTTCCAAAGCGACCAACCGATCCAGATCCAGACAGCGCTCAGCCATATCCGCCAGCTTCCCGATAAATTCATCCGGGAGCGGGTTGTCTTCCGCCGTCACCAGCCCCAGATGGCGCGAAGGAATCGCCAGCGACTCATCGCGAGGGATGCAGCCAAACACGGCGATCTCCGGCAGGGCTTCCGCCAGGGCTGCTCGCAGCAGCTGGCCGTGCGAATCGCTGCCGACATTGTTGAAGACCACTCCGGCCAGCCTGACCTGCGGATCAAAACCGGCAAAACCTCCCACCAGCGCCGCCGCGCTGGCCGCCATCCCTCTGGCGTTAACCACCAGCACAACCGGCATGCCGGTGATGGCGGCGATCTGGGCGCTGCTGCCTGTGCCGGAAGAGGGGCCGATACCGTCGAAAAGCCCCATCACACCCTCGATGACCGCCACATCGGCATCTACTCCATGCCTCCGGAAGGTCTGTCGGACAAACTCTGCCGGACACATCCAGCCATCCAGATTGATGGAAGGGCGGCCGGTAACGATGCTGTGATAACCGGGATCGATAAAGTCAGGGCCGCACTTGAACGGCGCAACCTTCAGACCGCGGCGGCAAAGGGCCGCCATGATCGCCAGGCTGACCGTTGTCTTGCCGCTACCGCTCTGCGGTGCTGCTATCAGAAAGCCGTGCATACGAGCCTCACATTCACCGTAATGATCTCCTTGTTCCACCATACTGAAAGAAAGCAATCAAATGGAACTCGTCATTTCTGTAACCCTTGGGAAAGCCGCCAATCGGGCCGATAGAATGAAGCGTTCTGGCCACCTCTTCATCCAGAATCCGGGCGCCTGAACTTTCAAGCTGTTCAACATTTGTAATTTCACCACGGCGGTTAAAGGTAATCCTGACAGGTGTTATCCCCTCAATACCGCGCATGGCCGCTTCCTGGGGATAGCGCCACACGCCATAGACAGCCCCCTCGAAACGCCGCAGAAACGAACCGAACAGCATATCATCACTGTTCAGAAAGCGGGTGTCACCTTCGGCTATATCATCCTCAAACTTGCGGCGATAATTCTCTTCCAGCCTGGCAAGCCGGTTAGCCCCCGGGAAGAGCTGCGGCTGTAGCCGGGACGATTGATTGTCCGACGGTGCTTTCGGCTTCAGAAGACCTTCGACGGACGCACCGGGAGCTATCTGGGACTGCCTGCGGTCAGACGACTGCGGCGCGGCAGGCTTAAATGCCGGAGCAGTACGCTGCTCCGGACGCTGCCTTTGTGGCGGTGGAGTCCGGTTATCGTGCGCAGAATCTCCGCGTGGGGCCGTCTCTTTGGGTACCCGTACTCGCCGCTCTGACTGCCGTCTGGTTTCCTGCTGTCTGGGCGGAGTCGGCTGTTTGAGCTCCGTCATATTCTGCAGATCCAGAAAAACCGGCTCTTTGGGAGGTTCCTGGCGGGACTGCGGCAGATAATACAGCGCCGCAAACACTCCCGCGTGCAGCAGCAGAGAAACAACGACCAGATATATGAAGCTTTTTTCAATGTATTGATCAGACATCGGATGCGGTCATTTCGGCATGTAACATGGCTAACGCTGTGTCAGACAGATTGAACAACCTGAATGACTTCACGGCCACGGTCATCATGCAGGTCAGGTTG